>NZ_JBALMO010000060.1:0-2449 GCF_036963345.1 Bacillus sp. JJ722 | reverse complement strand
ACCCGATTAAAGTTTCACTGTATCATTTAATGGTTTTTTAAGAAAAAAATCATATACTATTAAGTAGTATGGGACATTCATCTCCCTATCATTAGCTAAATTGATTTAGGTGGTAAAAATGGAACAGTTTGTTTTGGATTTATTTTCGAATTACGGAGATTTCGCGTTGTGGATTAGCATTATTATAAGTATTATGGTTAGCATTGCTGGAATATTGCCAAGTGTGTTTGTAACAGCAGCTAACATTACGTTTTTTGGTTTTGTAGATGGTGTATTGATTTCATTAGTTGGTGAAGCATTAGGGGCAATTATTAGCTTTTATATTTATCGAAAAGGTATTAATAAAATTCAGATTCGCAGTACAAACAAAGCAATCATAAGACTTCAGATGGCGAAGGGTTTTGAAGCATTTATGCTCATTTTCGCACTTCGGCTATTTCCATTTGCACCTTCAGGGCTTGTAACATTAGCTGGTGCAGGAAGTAGGATGAACATTATAAATTATTCAATTGCTAGTACGATTGGTAAAATACCTTCACTACTTATAGAAGCTTATGCAGTGATGCAGGTGTTGAAGTTACAATGGCAAATGCAGTTAGGGTTAGCGGTAATAGCTATTCTTGTTGTAATTCTGTTATACTTTAGGAAAAGAACAGTTGAAGATTAATGAAATGACAATGAGACGGCTCCATCTAACAGAAGGAATCCGTCTTTATTTTTAATCGTTATCAAATTGAGAATTTTCGGTTTCTTTATATTGAATTGAATTGTTTAGTTATAATGAAAGGGTGCGATGAGTCAGTGGAAAAAAATAAAGCATTGCGTGATTATTTCCAATCGAGGGCAGATCAATTAACAGAGGAATGGTATGAGACAGTTGAAGATCATGATCCAGACTCTGTTTATTCATCTACTAATCCAGCAGTCATTCAAAACTTAAAATCACAAAACAATGAATTTCATCTGTATGTGTGTAATAGCTTCGTTGAAGATGAAGAAGTATTCTTTGATGAGTTTAACGAATGGATTTTAAAGACAGCTACTGATAGCTATCATGTTTCAACGCCAATTCATTACATATTGCGTGAGTTTAGTAGGGTGAGACAGCAATATTTAGATTATCTTAGTCGTTTTGTAGAAGAGTATGAAAACAAGGTTAGTTGGGAGCAAAGTTCTACATGGAATCGAAAGATCAATCGAATATTTGATATTACGATTACTAAATTTGTTGAAGTAAATCATAAGACATCTACAGCGCTATTAGTAGCACAACAAGAGATGATTTATGAGCTAAGCTCTCCAGTAATTTCATTAAAAAACAGTACGGCGTTATTACCGTTAGTTGGAGATGTTGATACAGCTCGCGCGAAAATAATCTTAGAGAAGACATTAAAACAATGCTCGGAAAAAGGTATCACTCATTTATTCATCGATTTATCGGGAGTTGTTTTGATCGATACAATGGTAGCAAATGAGATTTTTCAACTAATAAAAGCTTTAAAATTAATTGGAGTTAGTTCTACTCTATCTGGCATTAGACCAGAGATTGCTGTTACAGCTATGCATTTGGGACTATCCTTTGACCAAATTAACGTGACAACAACACTTTCACAAGCTATTTTTGAAAGTGAGAAAGTGGAACTTAAGTAAAGGAACTTAGTAAAGCTTTTAAAGGAAATTTAATATTTTCTAAGGAGATTTTACATTGAGCCAGAGTTTACAATTGGTACATGAAAACGACAAAGAGATTTTGCTTAATCTATATTCACTATATCTCCATGACCTTTCAAAATATACTAACAGTATTGATTTGGGCCCAGATGGTGTTTTTCATTTTGATGGATCTGATTTATTCTGGGAAACAGAGGGCATTACCCCTTATTTCATAAAGTACGAGAACAGCATAGTTGGCTTTTTATTATTAATAGAACGACCGTTTTTGAAAAACGAAAGTGATTACGGAATTAATGATATTTTTATACTTAATAAATTTAGAGGTAAAGGTCTGGGCAAGAAAGTATTAGAAATATTATTTAAAGAGAAACACGGGGAATATTTTGTAATAGAGCTTGTCGAAAATGTCCCCGCCGTAAGCTTTTGGAAAAAAGTATATAGACAGTTCAATATTGAATTTGTTGAAAGAGAAGAATTGATTGATGATGAACCATGCTTAATTCAGACTTTTAGTATATAAATAGATTTGTAGCAGTTTAATGTTATAAAAAAGCGTTTCACTAAAGAGTGAACGCTTTTTTTTTGCGTACCTGTTACTTTAATAAGTGATCTTGTAGTTATGAAAATCACTAAACTTCGATTTAGGTATATCATTCAATTAGTTCTTTATACTATTCCTATTCTATTATACATTAATGACATTGATATCATGATTTGGATAGCTGTTTTTATTTATGTGTATTTTCATATTTTATTCTTTATAAGATATAAATTT
>NZ_JBALMO010000059.1:20295-23014 GCF_036963345.1 Bacillus sp. JJ722 | reverse complement strand
CCTTATGGGACACCCTCTTCTTTATAGTGAAAAATAAGTAAAAATTACTATTAATTTCATAAAAATGTCAGAAAAAGGACGTAAATATAGACTTTTTTCATATATACTGAAAGGAAAGAGTCCGTTTTTTATAGGTTTAAAGACATTATATGAATGTTCAGGAGCCTTTTTAATGCGTTGGGGGGATATGGGATGAGTAGATGTCCATTTAGAAGTCTGTTTCAAAATCAAAAGGGGGCTGTCAATCTTCGTAAGACTTCTATACAAGGTACAAATGTATTAAAGGAAAATGTTGAAAATCAACATGAAATTGGGAATCATTTTAGGCAATTATCAGAAGGTAAGCAAAAGTTATTAATTAAGTTTGTAAATCTAACTGAAGAAGATATACAGACTCTGGCCCAAATTAAGCCCATTTTTGAACGAAATGTTCATCAAATTGTGGAAAGTTTTTATAGTCAGCTGATGGAAATACCTAAGTTAACAGAAATAATAACAGAACACTCAACAGTTCAAAGACTAAAGGAGACGCTTTCACAATATTTATTAGAAATGATATCTGGTGAGGTTGGAGAAGAGTACGTTGTTCGGAGAAAGATTATTGGAAATGTGCATAACCGTATTGGGTTATTCCCTGAATGGTATATTGGTGCGTTTACAATTATTCAAAATGAGGTATTGATTGTTTTAGCAAAAGAATTAGGAAACTGGGAAGATGTCAAGAAAACGTATACATCATTTCGGAAACTATGCGCATTTGATATGCAGATTGCCATCTCAACATATATTGATTCTTTTACTTCTTCAATGATGAAGTTCAACGAGATTGAAGAACTACAATTTAAGCTAAATGATTCTGCATCTGCGCTAGCTGCAACATCTGAAGAAACTACAGCATCTATTGCAGATAAAGAAACGCAAGTTTTGCATATGTTAGAGGAAATTGGATCAATCAAAGATAATTCGCGAGTGATGATTGAACGTGTAGAAACAGGGAAGGAAAATGTTGCAACATCACTGACAAAAATGGATGAAGTTGTTGATTTAATTCATTCCACGAAAGGGCTTACGAAAGAGTTGAGTGATAGTTCTACTCAAATAGGTCAAGTAGTAAAAACGATTAGAGGAATTTCAAATCAAACCAATATTTTATCATTAAATGCAGCTATAGAGGCTGCCAGAGCAGGGGAACATGGAAGAGGGTTCTCGATTGTTGCTCAGGAAGTCAGGAAACTCGCGCATCAGACAGAGAATGCGCTTGACCACATTCAGAGTCAAATAACGGCTGTTCAGTATACAATAGATCAATTTGAGAAAACCTTTCAAACCATTGTAGATGAAACAAGTCAATTTAGAGATATAAACCATAATATCATTGAAATTCTGGATAATTCAGTAGATAGTGTAAAAACAAGTGATGAACGAATTAGTAACTTTAGTAATGCAGTGCATGATTTTAAGAAAACTTTTGAAGAGATTACTAAAGCTTCCTATGGGATTTCTGAAATGGCAGAACAGTTGAGCTTCTTTAATAATGAATTGACGGATAAGTTTAAGTCGTAAATTCCTATCAAGTATTGTTCTTGATTTTCGGAAAGAGTAATATTTATCAGCATTTTAGAATTCTTATCGTTCACTATTATTTGATCTAGAAGTATACTATGCGGTCTAAAAAGCTAGAAACAAAATATATAATAGTAAACTGAGGTGTACTATGAATCAAATGTTGAAGTATGAGGGTCAGGAATTTATTAGTGAAAATGATATGGCTGAAGTTCTATTGAACCAAGCAAATGAAAGAGTAGTACGAATTGATATGGGTGAATATCCTAATACGCAAGAGGAAAGAAATTATATCAAATTTCGATTGATGCATCTCCAAAGAACGCTATCGAAAAACGTTTTTGTAGAAGTACGCCCTGTTTTCAATTCTATTTGGAGTCAATTATATCGTTTGGAACATCAATGTCAGTTTAAACATCCATTCTTAGAGAAAATAAAAGGATATATAAGAGAATGTCAAAAATAATAATTGTGTTACCAATGATCTGAAACAGTTATATATTATTGGTATTACGTGTATTATCAATTGTTTTCTTTATTTGCTTGAAAATATTATTCGAATGATTTTGCCTGTAAAAGAATCGCATTATACTCAAATTAAAACCTGATTGAAGCTTTTACCGACTTTAATCAAAGGCTCTATTATAAATTCGTACGAATGATTTTGCTGAAGTTGGATGCAATTTATAAAGTTATAAAATCTATCAATCATTTGAAGGGAGCCAAGCACGTATGCTTCAAGTAACGTTGAAAGATTCAACTTTGTTGATTACAGTAGAAAGTGATTTGCATCTTGGACATTTACCTGAATTTGAATGCGATTTACAGGATTTTACGTTACCATTAAATGTAGTGAAAATATGCTTGGATTTATCAAAAGTTCGATTTATAGATAGTACAGGTGTCATGAGTTTAGTGAACTGGCTTCACCCTTTATCACAGAAGTATGCAATAGAATTAGTCGGTTTAAACGAACGCGTAGCATCCATTTTAAAGATATGTGAGATCGAACAATTTTCATCAATTCGTATAAAATAATAGTATGACGTAAGCTTGGAATGATAAGTTCTAGGCTTTTTTTATTGTTTAGGATTTTATAAAATGCTTTGATGTTGATCACTTTTAAATAGAGTGAAACTACGTCCAGCTCCGAGTA
>NZ_JBALMO010000059.1:0-20227 GCF_036963345.1 Bacillus sp. JJ722 | reverse complement strand
ATGAAGCTAGACAATCGAACGGCTCTGCTCTTCGTGTTTCCTTTATCTCATACGGCGCTGAACGGGTGCTCTCCGCTTTTGTTTTTTGTATACTTTTTCGAATTCGGGATTTTATTATTATGATATAGCTTTTAAGAGGGTGTACAATGTAATGGTAGGGTTGTAGTAAATCTAAATTCTTATAATACGGTGATCATATATGAAGAAAACAGGATGTTTATGTATACATGGTTTTACTGGAAAACCTTTTGAAGTAGAGCCAGTAGCCGATTATTTTCGACAGCATACTGATTGGGAAATCTCAGTTCCAACATTACCTGGACATGAAGAGAATGGTGATTTATCGTCTATCGAATATATGGAATGGATTAATTGTGCGGAAGAAGAACTTCTAAAGCTATTGGCAAGTTGTCAGGAAGTATTTATCGTTGGCTTCTCAATGGGGGGAATAATTGCTTGTAATCTGGCTAAGAAATACCCCGTCAAAAAATTAGTATTATTGAGCGCGGCTGCAAAATATATTAGTACAAAGCAGCTTGCGCTAGACATAAAGGATGTAATAAAAGACTCGTTTCAGGGCAATATTAAAGAAAATGAATTGTATAAGCGTTACACAACAAAAATAACAAAAACACCGATTCATGCTACTGGACAATTCCGTACATTGGTAGCGGCGAATGCTAAAGTGTTTAAAGACATTACAATTCCAGTATTTATTGCGCAAGGGAGAAGAGATGGTATCGTACCAGTGAAAACGGCAAGCTACTTATATAAGAAGATAGCTTCAGATTATAAGGTTATTTACATTGATGAAGAGGCAAAGCATTTAATATGTCATAGCCCTAATAATGAAACATTATTCCGTTTAATCAAACAGTTTTTACTGAATTCGTAATAATTGTAAGTTCAAGTAGCATAATTGCATAAAAAGTTATTAAGTGTTATTATGTTCTGTAGGACATCTTTTGATGAAAGTAGTATAATTATTATTTAACATAAAAAAATAGTTATATTGCTGATAATGATAAAGCTTTAAACTTGGGTATATTTTGAGAAAATTTTAGGCCAATTTTGGTTTTTTTAATAGTTACGAAAAAATTACTTTGTTAAGTGTTAATGCGTAAAAACCAGTATATTCTATGTCTAATTTTTCACCTAACACGCTAAGGACATAAGTCATTTCTCTTTTGGAGAATAGTTTCTTCCTGAGAATCGTCTTATGCTGTCGGGTGCTAGTGTTAAGACACTGCAGCATGCCGCTTAATTGCGTGTTTTCTTCGTTTTCTTAATAAACGTAAGATCGGTGACGATATTTCTTGAGATATATTAAGTTATTTCTCGATAAAAAGGAGTTAGGAAAAATTGACTTTGTTTAGTGAATTAGGACTGCAAAAGTCCACAATGCGTTCTGTAGAAAAAATGGGTTTTGAAGAGGCAACACCAATTCAAGCTCAAACAATCCCTGTAGCCCTTGAAGGTAAGGATATTATCGGTCAAGCTCAAACAGGTACTGGTAAAACGGCTGCTTTCGGGATTCCTTTAATGGAAAAAATCGATACAAATGCTGAGCATGTTCAAGGTATCGTAATCGCACCAACACGTGAATTAGCGATTCAAGTATCTGAAGAATTATATAAGTTAGGCTTTGGTAAACGTGTACGCGTATTAGCTGTATACGGTGGGCAAGATATTGATCGTCAAATCCGTGCTCTTAAGAAGAAACCTCATATCATCGTAGGTACACCAGGTCGTTTACTAGACCATATCAACCGTAAAACCCTTAAACTTGGTAATGTAGAAACGGTTGTTCTGGATGAAGCAGATGAAATGTTAAACATGGGCTTTATTGAAGATATTGAGTCTATTCTTTCAACTGTTCCAGAGGAACACCAAACCTTACTATTCTCTGCTACAATGCCAGAACCAATCCGCAAAATTGCTGAGCGTTTCATGGAAGACCCTCATCACGTAAAAGTAAAAGCAAAAGAAATGACTGTTGATCGTATTACACAATACTATGTTGAATTGAAAGAAAACGAAAAGTTCGATGCACTTACTCGTTTACTGGATATTCAAACACCTGAACTTGCGATTATTTTCGGTCGTACGAAACGTCGTGTTGATGAATTATCAACTGCTTTAAACCTTCGTGGTTACACAGCAGAAGGAATTCATGGTGATTTAAGTCAAGCGAAACGTCTTTCTGTATTGAAAAAATTTAAAGATGGTAGCATTGACGTGCTTGTTGCAACTGATGTAGCTGCTCGTGGATTAGATATTTCAGGTGTAACACATGTTTACAACTTTGATATCCCGCAAGACCCTGAAAGTTATGTTCACCGTATTGGACGTACAGGTCGTGCTGGGAAAACAGGTGTAGCCATTTCTTTCGTAACTTACAGAGAAAGAAATCAATTGTATGTTATTGAAAAAACAACGAAAAAACGTATGGATCGTCTTCAAGTTCCAACAATCACACAAGCGATTGAAGGACAACAAAAAGCGGTAACAGAAAAAATCACAAATACGCTTGAAAATGAAGATTTAACAATCTATCTACCAACTGCTGCACAATTGTTAGAAAAGTATGATGCACAAAGCCTTGTTGCAACAGTACTTAAATTAATGACAAAAGAGCCAGATAATACACCAATTAAATTAACTGGTGAAGCTCCAGTTGCTTCTAAGAAAGATCGTAAATTTAACGGCGGCGGTTCTAAACAGCGTAATGGACGCGCTTATAACCGTAAAGATCAAGGCGGAAAACGTCGTAGTGATCGTGACCGTAACCGAAACTACAGCGGCGATCGTCGTAGCGGCGGAAATGGAAAAAGAGAACGTTCTAACTAATAGAATACACAAAGATAGAGGTTGCCTAATATTTCTGGCAACCTTTTTTCGTATGGTTTTTAAAGGTGTCTAGCTCCAGCGCCCAGCTCCTAGTGGACTTCGTCGCAAAACGGGCGCTTCCGCTTTTCTGATTTTCCTAGTTAATTTGGAGAACAATAGAGGTAAAAGGAGGTTGTATGTATGACTGTATTTCGATTTGGATATGTTGCAATGAGTGTTCATGTAAAGAATGCGTCGCCTTCTAAGACGATGACCTATACCCAGTTCTCGAAGTTATTCGATAGAGAAGCTGCTGTAAGAAAGCTTGAACGAATAGCACAAACGAATTTACGTAACTGTTTACGACTTTTGCGTCATAATATAGCACATAATATCACTTTTTTTCGTTTGAGCTCTAAGCTAATTCCGTTGGCAAATCATCCAGATTTATTAGATTGGAATTATATGAAACCGCTACGACCATCTCTCCTTGAATTGAAGGAGTTTATTGAAGCCTATCCTGATTTGCGCATTGATTTTCACCCTGATCATTTTGTATTGTTAAATACGAAAGATAAAGATACATTCTCGGTTTCGTTAAAAACGTTACAGATGCATTATATGTTATTGAAAGAAATGGGCATTGATGCTGAACATCGTTGTGTGCTGCATGTTGGAGGGAGCTATCAAGATAAAGAGCAGGCCTTAGAACAATTTATTCATAATTGGGCACTTGTCCCTCAGCATTTGCAAAAGATGATTATGCTTGAGAATGATGATACTACTTTTACATGGGGTGATACGTTATATTTATGTGAAAAGTTAGGTATTCCCTTAGTATTTGATTATCATCACCATTTAGCAAATCAAGCAGTTGATGATGATTTTCATGAGAATTGGCGTCGAAATATAGCTACATGGCAGCAAAGTGAGCTTCCATTAAAGATGCATATTTCTTCTCCTAAGAGTGAAAAGGACTTTCGTGCTCATGCGAATGTAATTGATTTAGAGATGTTTTGGGAGTTTGCGGATGCTGTTAGGGGCTCAGTGGCGCAAATTGATGTAATGATTGAGGCGAAGCTGAAAGATGAAGCACTATTTCAACTTATGAAGAATATCCGGACATCAAAAAAAGTTAAGTGGGTAAATGAAGCTTGTTTTGAGCTTATTTAAAGAATTGAATAGGAACTTTTTCCTTGGTTATCCGTATTAATAGAGAAATTATCGAATAATCATGTATGTGGAGAGAAAGGTAGAGAGGATATGGAACTGCAAAATCGGATTTCCCTTAGAGCGTTGAAGGTTTGGAGACAAACAGGATTTATCGTATCGACTTGTGTGCTTGTAGCAGCTATTGCGGTTACTATTGTTCGTCATATATTCGATGGACCAATATGGCTTGTATATAGTTCATGGGGTGTTGTTGTCTTGTTGTACTTCTTATTGGTGTTCTTAATTCCATCTTTGCGCTGGAAATGGTGGCGTTATGAAGTGCGAGATGAAGAAATTGAAATTCAAAAAGGTTTATTTATTATCACTAAAACGTTAGTACCGATGGTTCGTGTACAACATGTTGATACGAAACAAGGGCCAATGCTTCGTAAAAATAATTTAGCTTCAGTAGAAATATCAACAGCTGCAACTGTACATGAAATCCCTGCTTTAGACTATGAAGAGGCAGAACGTCTACGGTTATTTATTGTAGATATGATTCGTACGGTGAAAGACGATGTTTGAGGCTAAACGACTACATCCGATCGCCATTGTTTTGAATGCTTTGAAAATTATAAAGGAATCTTTTTTACCTATAGTGGCTGTCCTTATTTTTCAGGGAGCAAGATCATCTAATTACTTTGAATTAATTTTCTTAGGCGTTTACTTAGTAGGTAGTATTGTTTATGGTATATTAGATTGGTTTAAGTTTACGTATCGGGTTGAAGATGGTGAAATCCGAATCGATCAAGGTATTTTTATTAAGAAGAAACGTTATATTCGACTGGAAAGAATCCAAAGTATCGATATAACGGAAGGGGTTTTACAGAGACTCTTCTCACTTGTAAAAGTAACAATAGATACTGCTGGTTCATCTAAGCAACAAGCGGAAGCAGTATTAACAGCTATTCCTAAGGGAGAAGCGGAATTGTTTCAGTCTTTATTGAAAGAAGCGAAGGAAGTAAAAGCGGTTGACCATGAAGTGGCTGAAACAAATGAAAAGCCTATTTCTGTTGTGGAAGAAGAGAAAATATTATTTAAAATGTCATTTAAAGAACTTTTCATTATGGCAGCGACTTCTGGTGGGGTTGGAATTGTATTCTCGGGTGCAATGGCTATAGTTGGTCAGTTTGCGGAATTTATTGATTTTGATAAAGTTTATTCGAGAGTTGAAGCGATGGTGACTGTGGCATCGTGGCTGTTTATCGTGTTGTTTATTATAGCGGCATTGCTATTTGCCTACGCTATTGCGACCATTGGTATTCTACTGAAATACGCCTATTTTACTGTGAAGAAAACAAACAAAGAAATTGTTATTACAAGAGGACTTCTTGAAAGACGACAATTTACGATTTCTTCAAATAAAATACAGGCGATTCGTATTGTGGAAAATCTGATTCGACAGCCGTTAGGGTATGCGACGGTATATGTTGAAACAGCATCTGGTTCAATAACAGATAATGAAAATGCAAAAGTGATGCTTTTTCCGCTAATTAAGAAAAAGCACTTGAAGCAATTTTTAGAAATGGTATCTGATGATTATGTAGTAGATGTCAATATGAACCCGGTACCGAAAAGGGCGCTGCGGAGGTATATGATTAGAGAATGTTATTGGTGGTTACCAGTAATTGCTGCCCTTATATATTTCTTTAGACCATTAGGCTTTGGATCAATGATATTAATATTTGTAGGATTGCTTTGGGGTTACTTATCGTACCGTGAAGCTGGTTGGAATATTACGAATCAGCAACTAACATTGACTTACCGCGCACTTTCTAAACAAACATATGTTGTACGCAAGCAAAGAATTCAATCTATGAAAACTCGACAAAGCTTGTTCCAAAAGAGAGTCCAATTAGGCACTGTGTCTGCTTTTAGTAAAACAGGGCTTGGTCCTAGCAAAGGCAAAGTTTTTGATTTAGCTGAAGAAGATGTAATGTTTATTCGAAAATGGTTTCAAAGGAAAGTGTAATATGTTTTTTTGATGAAAAAATTTGCAAGAACGAAGCCGATTAAGCAGCCACTGAAATGAGCGATAAAGTTTACGTTCGGTTGTATAATCGACATGATGAAAGCGATAGCAGTCATGGCTTTAATCATTTGGGATTCTTGCCTAGTAAGCAGTTGTGCTTTGAAGAAGACGATATATAAATAAAAGCCTAATAATCCAAAAATAACACCACTTGCACCAAGATGTGAATACGTTAGTGGTTTAACTAGAAAGGTTACGATGTTAGCTCCTATTCCGCATAGTAAATAAAAAATAATAAAGCGGAATGGTCGTAGCATTCTTTCGATAGCTGGTCCAAATATCAACAGGGCAAACGTGTTGAAAATAAAGTGTGTAAGGGCACTGTGGAGAAAAATCGGTGTAACGAGTCTCCATAGTTGTCCTTCTTTTATGTATAAATTGACACCCATAAGTTGGCTAATGATCGTGTTCTTTGGAAAGACAGGTAGATGAATAGCTAAAAAAAGTAGTGTATTAATGGTAAGAATAATTGAAACCGCAGGATACACTTTAATAAATTGATTAAAGGTTTCTTTTCTAATAAACATACTTTCAACTCCATTGATAGTTCAGTTATGATAATAACAGCTTATTCAAAAAACAGATTTTTTAGAAGGTGAAAAAGCGTGATTAAAGGAATTGGCTTAGATATTATTGAAATAGAAAGAGTTCGACAGCTTGTTGAAAAACAACCAAAGTTTGCGAAACGGATTTTAACGAATCAGGAGCTAAAGCGATTCGAATCACTTAAAAGTGGGCGGCAAATAGAATACCTTGCAGGTCGTTTTGCTGTTAAAGAAGCATATTCGAAAGCGGTTGGTACGGGAATTGGAGAAGGTTTAAGTTTCCTTGATATTGAAACGGCTTATGATGATAAAGGAAAGCCATGTATTATAAAACCGATATCAGATGGCGTGCATGTATCGATTACACATAGTCAAGCCTTTGCTGCTGCTCAAGTTATTATAGAAGTTTGATTTGTTGACTTAGTCAGTGTGCTCCAATTCATACGGAGCAAAGCGGGGCCCTTCCGCTTTTAAAATAAAAAAGCTTGTCATTACTTGGACATATTCAGTTCATACAGTACATATACTTGTATTGCTATAGGTGAGACAAGGTCCGGTAAAGGGGACTTGGAGGAAAAGGGTACTTGCTGAATATATACTTTTATCGTACTTATATTTTTACATTTATACTATCCATAATGATATTAATAAATCCATGCCTAGTTTAAGCCTCTTTGTCTCCCTTTTTTGTGTAAATAAAAGAAGGGGTTGAAAAGATGAGAAAGTTAATGCTAATCGTGGTGGGAATTATGTTGCTATTGGCACTATCTGCTTGTGGACAGAAGTCGAAGGAAGATGTTGTGCAGTCATTGAATAAAAAAATGGAGCAGATGAAAAGCTATAGTGCAAATGCGAAAATGACGCTTAAAATGGGTGATGATCCGCAAGTATATGATGTGGAAATTTGGTATAAGAATCCGGATTTTTATCGCGTAAAATTGAAGAATGAAAAGAAAGAACAAAGCCAAATGATTTTACGTAATAAAGAAGGTGTATACGTTCTAACGCCTGCATTAAATAAGAGTTTTCATTTTCAAAGCGAATGGCCAAAAAATAGTAGCCAAGCGTATTTATATGAGAGTATTGTGAAAGATATTGTAGAGGACAAAGAGTCAAGTTTTAAAGCGAATGATAAAGAATATGTGTTTGAGACAAGAACCAGATATCAAAATAATAAAATGTTGCCTTTTCAAGAAATTGTTTTAGATAAGAAGAATCTAGCGCCGATAAGTGTGAAAGTGATGGATCCTGATCGAAATGTGTTAGTAACTGTTGAATTCTCGAAGGTATCCTTCAATCCTTCATTTGAAAAAGACGATTTTGATATGAAGAAGAATATGACAGGCGCTCAGCTTGACTCTCCTGTAATGGCAGATGCTAAGAGTAAAGAATTTATCTTGAAGTATCCAGCTGAGATGGAAAATATTAAGCTTGTTGATGAGAAGGAAGTAGCTACAGAGAATGGAAAACGTTATGTTCTAACATATGAAGGTGATAAGAGCTTTACGATGATTGCAGAGAAAGCGGAAGTGGTGGAATCATCAACTATACCTACGAGCGTGCTTGGAAATCCTGTTGATTTAGGTTATACGGTCGGTGCTTTGACTGATAAGAGTATTTCTTGGACATATGAAGGTGTTGATTATACAATTGCTTCACAAAATTTATCAGCGGAAGACTTGATTAATGTCGCCCAATCTGTTCAAGTAACACCAATTAAATAAAGTGAAACTTTAATCGGTAGGGGTGTTCGTCCATCCCCTGCTGATTATTAGTTGAGCCAATTGGATTTTTACTGGCGCTTGATCTCCCACTTAAACGTCTTCGCTTTGAATTGGGAGTCTTAGCATCGGTTAGAACGGGATAAAGTAAAAGTGAGCAGGTCATATAGTGACCTGCTTCATCTTTCCGTTACTAACCAACAAAAAGGTGCTACTTTCCTATATAATAATTAACATGAATTCGAATGCGTATAAGAAGGAAGGTTTAAACAAGTGACTTCAGTATTTTATAGAGATACTTGGATAGAGATTAATCTTGATGCTATATATAATAACGTACAAAGTATGAAACAATACCTGCGCGATGATGTTAAACTTGGTGCAGTTGTTAAGGCTAATGGATATGGACATGGGGCTGTTGAAATCGCTGAAACAGCATTGCGAGCCGGGGCTGATTTTTTAGTAGTAGCGATACTTGATGAAGCAATTCACCTAAGACAAAATGGTTTCAATTCACCTATTCTTGTGCTTGGAGCTGTTCGTGCTTCAGATGCTGCAATTGCGGCGCAAAATAATATATCGGTAACCGTATTTCAACATGAGTGGTTAGAAAGTGCGATTAATTGCATACCTGAAGGTCTAAGGTTGTCCGTCCATATCAAATGTGATACAGGGATGGGGAGACTTGGATTTAGAAATGGAGAACAAGTGAAAAAAGCTGAAGAAATCATAAAGAATTCAGGTTCAATGTTCTTGGAGGGGATTTTTACGCACTTTGCAACGGCTGATGAATTGGATAATACATTGTTTCAAAAGCAATATGTTAAGTTTCAAGACATGATTAAGGCATTATCTGAAAGACCTCCACTTGTGCATAGTGGTAACAGCGCTGCTTCTTTGCGCTTTGAAGATACATGGTTTAACGCCATACGATTAGGGATCTCCATGTATGGATTAAGTCCTTCTATGGAAATAAAGGGAAGCTTACCATTTCATTTACAAGAGGCACTTTCGTTGCGTACGAAAATTGTGCATGTGAAGCGAATTGAAGAAAATGAAACAGTCAGTTATGGTGCTACCTATAAGACTTGTGGAGAGGAATGGATTGCAACGCTTCCTATTGGCTATGCGGATGGTTGGTTGCGTAAGTTGCAAGGGCAAGAAGTATTGATTGATGGTAAAAGAATGCCGATAGTTGGGCGTGTTTGCATGGATCAATGTATGGTGAAATTACCATCTCATTATCCTGTTGGAACAGAAGTGACGCTTATAGGTGCAGATGGTGGGGACTGCATTTCTGTAGATGAAATCGCGGCTAAATTAGAAACAATTAATTACGAGATTGTTTGTATACTTGGGCAAAGAATTCCGCGAAAATACATGAAATTTGGGCAAGTTTGTTCGATTCGTAACGGACTAATGTAAAAAAACTTTTGTGAATGCGCATAAAAAAGAACCAGAAGCGCCTATAATAATATTATGGAAAAGCCAATATATCCTTTGCAAATTTCCTTATTAATGGTAATATGAAGGATGAAATAGTATTAGGTGTGTAGTGATGGTGGAGGTGTATTCTTGTGTCCGAACCCAACGTAACTAGAGAAATATTAATTCAGTTACCACAGAATCTCTTAACTGAACTCGATGGATGTGTGCAAGAGGACAACGTTAATCGCAATGAACTGCTATATCGAGCAACTAAAATGTATCTTCACGAAAGAAAAAAGAGAAAACTTCGTGATGAAATGAAACGTGGCTATATTGAAATGGCTACGATTAACTTGAGCATTGCCTCTGAAGCCTTTCAAGCAGAGTACGAGGCTGAGCATTGCGTTGAACGATTAGTAAGCGGGGGGTAATCCTGTGATCGTTGTTAAGCGCGGTGACGTATACTATGCAGACTTGTCCCCTGTGGTTGGCTCTGAGCAAGGTGGAACCCGCCCTGTGTTGATTATTCAGAATGATATCGGTAATCGCTTTAGCCCTACTGTGATTGTAGCAGCTATTACTGCTCAAATACAAAAAGCTAAGCTTCCAACGCATGTCGAAATCGATGCTAAGAAGTATGGATTTGAACGAGACTCTGTCATTCTAATGGAACAAATACGGACCATTGATAAGCAGCGCTTAACTGATAAGATTACTCATTTAGATGAGCAGATGATGAAGAAAGTAGATAATGCTTTGCAAATCAGTACGGGACTAATAGAGTTTTGAATTAATATATTTACTATAAAAATCTCTTCCATAAGAAGAGGTTTTTTTTTGTGCAGAAAAAGGTAGTGTTATAAATGGAATGTCACAATGACTAGTTGTGTAATTCTCTGGAGAAAAAAACAGTGAAATTTCTGTTAAAATAAAAAAGAGTCCTCCTTGAAATGTGGATTACTGTAAATAGGTTTCCTGAAAAAGTTAACAGTGTCGATAAGTTACGAAATTGTTCATCGGATATTCTATATTTTTATATAAGATAACCATACGTACTAATGTTTTAGCGGAATATAATCATTGTGAGGCCAAATATCGTTATAAATTGAGTTTTAAACATGAAATTATGTTTTTATAGTTACAATACGATAACAAATTTTTGACAGAATAATTTTAAAATTATTAGTGTGTTAAAATAGGAGGGTATCATGAATAAGTTAGTATTTACGTATATTGTCGAAAATAGAGAAAAAATATTAACAACATGGATGGGTTTAGCGAGAGAAGATTTAGAAACCCAAGTAGGTCGAATATTTTCTGAACCATTATTTTTGGAGGCCAGTAATGACTTTCTTGAGTTAATTATTGCAAAAGAAAAAGAAACGCCTGAAGGATTTAAGGCAAAATTAATAAATTTCACTGAAAAAGCCATTCAGATTGGATGGCCACTTGCGTTTGTTAGTGATGGTTTGAATAAATTTAATATCATTATCATTGAGAGTATGATTCAAGAGAGTCTTATAAGCGCGGATCATCAACCGGAAATTCTGTACAATTTCCACAAATGGTTGAGTCCGATGGGAACGGAAATCATTAATACATATACTCAGTCTTGGGAACGAACAGTTTCGATGCAAAAGATTGCTCTTCAGGAGTTATCAGCACCGTTGATTCCGGTACTTGAAGGTATTACGGTGATGCCGCTAGTTGGAACTATTGATACAGAAAGAGCAAAGCAAATTATGGAGAATTTATTGAATGGTGTGGTGAAGCACCGATCAGAAGTTGTGCTAATTGATATTACGGGTGTTCCATTAGTGGATACGATGGTTGCTCATCATATTATTCAAGCAGCGGAAGCAGTAAGGTTAGTTGGGGCAACATGTATACTTTGTGGGATCCGTCCAGAAATTGCTCAAACGATTGTCAATTTAGGAATAAATTTAAGTGAAGTAATTACGAAAAACACTTTGAAAAGGGGTATTGAAGCAGCCTTAATTCTAACGAATCGTAAAATAGAAGATATAGATGCGGGGGAAGTTGTATGAGAATACCAATATTAAAATTATACGATTGTCTTTTAGTGTCTATACAATGGGAACTTGATGATGGAACAGCTCTTCAATTTCAGGAGGATTTACTGAGGAAGATTCATGAAACGGGTGCAAGAGGTGTAGTAATTGATTTAACTTCTATTGACTATATAGATTCATTTATCGCCAAAATTCTTGGAGATGTTGTGAGTATGTCAAAATTAATGGGTGCGCAAGTTGTGCTAACTGGGATTCAGCCTGCTGTTGCTATTACACTAATCGAATTAGGAATCACATTAAATGATGTATTTACAGCATTAGATTTAGAAAAAGGTTTAGAGAAACTACAACTGGAACTGGGGGATTGAATACATGGATCAATCCTATGTCAAAATAGTTAATGAGTGGGACATTGTAGCGGCCAGGCAACTAGGGAGAAATGTAGCAAAAGAGCTAGGTTTTGGAATTGTTGATCAAGCTCGAATTACTACCGCAATAAGTGAACTTGCTCGTAATATATATTTATATGCTGGTCAAGGAATGATCAGTATTGATAGAGTACAAGAACATGGTAGAAAAGGTATTTTAATTAAAGCTAGCGATGAAGGCCCTGGCATACTTGATATACGTAAAGCGATGGAAGATGGCTATTCAACATCTGGTGGATTAGGGGCAGGACTTCCAGGAGTGAAAAGGCTGATGGATTCGTTTGATATTGACTCTGTACCTGGAAAAGGAACGCTTATTAGTGCGACTAAATGGCTCCGCTAAGGAGGGGAAATAATTGACTGAGATCGATAATCGTTCAATTGAAACTTTTTATATAGAAGCATTGATGAAATATGTTCAAGAACAAACAGAACAGCAATTATATCAAGGACAGTTGTTAAGTAGAAAAACGATTGAGCATAATATTTCACCAGAGGAAATTATCAGTTGGCATAAGAAGGCATTGCTCGATACATTTCCTGAAACTCGGTCAGAAATTTTAGACTCGTTAGATTTTCTACTAGAAGTAATGATGGGTTACGGTATTGCTTACCGAGAAACACAAAGTTTACGTCACATACAACAAGAACTAAACTCAGAGATGGAAATCGCAGCAAATGTGCAAAGTACGTTATTAGAAACAAAAATTCCGGAATTAGAGGAATTAGAAATTGGGTCAATAAGTGTACCCGCTAAGCACATGAACGGCGATTTCTATCAATTTTTACAAGATGAAACAGGTTGTATAGGTGTGGCGGTTGCGGATGTTATAGGCAAAGGGATACCAGCAGCCCTTTGTATGAGTATGATTAAATATGCTATGGACAGTATACCTGATAAAAAACATTTACCAAGTCATGTTCTACAAGCACTTAATAAAGTTGTAGAGCGAAATGTTGATACAAGTATGTTTATTACGATGTTTTATGGATTATATAATCCGAAGACATCTGTATTCTCTTATGCTTCAGCTGGTCATGAGCCTGGGTTGTACTATCATGCAGAAGCAAACAGTTTTACAGATTTATATGCTAAAGGTTTATTGTTAGGTGTTAATAAAGATACATCTTATAAGCAGTACGAACAGCAAGTAAAGATGGGCGATATGATTATCCTTATGTCGGACGGTGTAACAGAGTGCCGAAATGAGGATGGTTTGATCGATACAGAATATGTAATTGATTTAATTCAACAGAATATTCATTTTCACCCGAAAGAGATTGTTCTGAATGTCTACAAACATCTAGAAAAATTGCAAGATTTTAAATTAAGAGACGATTTTACCTTGATAATATTAAAAAAAGTACAATAACCTGTCTTTATACTAAAACAATGATGTTTATATTGTTTTGATTTGGGTAAAAGTAACGTAGCTAATTAATGAGGTGGATTAAAGAATGAATTTTAAAATTGATGTGAAAGAAATGGATCAACATGTAGAAGTGTTTATAACAGGTGAGATTGATGCTTTTACAGCACCGAAATTGAAAGAAACGTTAGTACCTTTAGCTGAACGTTATCAAGTGGACATTATAGTCAACTTATCAGAGGTTTCATATATGGATAGTACAGGACTAGGGTTGTTTGTAGGGATTTTTAAACAAGTGCGTGCTAATAAAGGTGAATTTAGTCTAGTTGGTTTATCGGAAAGATTAAAACGTTTATTTGATATTACTGGACTAACGGAGATCATTCATATTACAAGCGATACAAAGGGTGGAATAAGATGAAGCAAGGCTATGATTATGTTGAAATGAAGGTGCCCGCAAAGCCCGAATATATTGGAATCGTTCGGTTAACGCTTTCTGGAATTGCTAGTAGAATGGGTTTTTTGTATGAAGATATTGAGGATTTAAAGGTTGCTGTTAGTGAGGCATGTACAAATGCGGTTCAACATGCTTATACAGATGAAAACAGAGGGGAAGTTGTCATAGGCTTTGGATTGTATCATGATCGTTTGGAAATGATGGTTGTGGATAATGGAAACCGTGCTGACTTGGAACAAGTAAGACGAGACCTAGGCCCTTATGAAGAGCATTATAATGTGGAGTTTTTGAGAGAGGGAGGATTAGGGCTATA
The DNA here is from genome assembly GCF_036963345.1 of Bacillus sp. JJ722. Classification (NCBI taxonomy): domain Bacteria; kingdom Bacillati; phylum Bacillota; class Bacilli; order Caryophanales; family Bacillaceae; genus Bacillus; species Bacillus sp. JJ722. The sequence continues at coordinate 5,859 of NZ_JBALMO010000059.1, read as the reverse complement.
TCTGATTGAGACATTGATGGACAAGGTAATCATTCACCAAAATCAAGGTGTGACGGTGTTTATGACTAAGTTTCTGGAGAGAGAGCAGGTGGAGGCTGATGCAGAAACAATCTCAACCTAATCAAGAAATGAGAAATCAAGTAAATACTTGGATCAAGGCTTATCAGCTAAATCAAGACGAGGAAGCCCAGAATCATTTAGTGATCCATTATAAAGGTCTTGTTCAAACGATAGCGCGAAAGTATGCAAAGGGTAGATCGTTTCAAGAAGATATTTTTCAAGTAGGTATGATAGGTTTGTTAGGAGCGATTCGTCGGTATGATGAGAATTATGGCAAAAGCTTTGAAGCGTTTGCTGTGCCTACCATTGTCGGAGAAATTAAACGATTTTTACGAGATAAAACATGGAGTGTCCATGTTCCGCGCAGGATCAAGGAATTAGGACCAAAAATCAAAAAAGCTGTTGAAGAATTAACGACTGAACTTGGCCGCTCTCCTCGTGTTGATGAAATAGCTTCTTTCATCGCTGTATCTGAAGAAGAAGTGCTGGAAGCGATGGAGATGGGAAAGAGCTATCAAGCTTTATCGGTTGACCATACAATTGAAGCTGATTCAGATGGTGGAACGGTTACATTGTTGGATATATTTGGTGATATGGAAGAGGGGTATGAGAAAGTTAATCAACGACTTGTTTTGGAGAAAGTACTACATGTGTTAACTGACCGTGAAAAAATGATAATTAAGTATACATATCTTGATAACTTAAGCCAGAAAGAGGCCGGTGAGTTACTGAACATTTCCCAAATGCATGTATCAAGACTACAAAGAAGGGCGATAAAGAAGCTACGAGAAGCTATTCATGCTGAAAGTACTTCGGAGTTTGTTTAATGAAGTGTGATCATATGGTGAATGATAGAGTAGAGATTGTTGTAAAGCAAATAGCAAAAGGAAATAATCATTATTGTGGAGATGCATATTTTTTTACCAATACGGATGATTACTTCATTTGTGTATTAGCTGATGGACTAGGTAGTGGTGAATTTGCACATGAATCTTCTGCCGCTGTTACAGAAGTTGTTAGAACCAATCATCAACTTGCTATTGAAGACTTACTAGGAGAATGCAATAATGCGCTAGCTAAGAAAAGAGGAGCAGCTGTTGCGATATTTAAAGTAATATTTAAGCAACAACAGTTTCAGTACATATCGGTAGGCAACATTCGTTTTTTTCTGTATAATCCGATTGCGCAGAAAGTGGTTTACCCACTACCATCTTCCGGCTATCTTAGTGGAAGGTTGAATAGATTTCAAGGGCATACATATACGTATGAGCCATTATCGAGATTTATTTTATTTTCAGATGGACTGGATTTAAAGGGAGTTACATCATATATAAAGAAAGAATCATCGCTTGCTTTAATCGCAGAGAATATTTGGGATACAAATGTTAATCAATCAGATGATGTTACTTTGATCATGGGAAGCTTACTTCAATAGAGGTAGGCTTTTTAACATATATGTTTATAATTTTGAAGGATTTTATACGAGGGTGACCGAAATTGTTATATGGATTAGGAGAGTTCTAGGCAGTTTGATAAAATAACAATAGACTATATATTTGGAGGATTGACATTGACAATTACAGAAATGAAAAAAGTGGACGTAAGTGCAGTGATAGCTCGAGAATTACAAGTCGGCGTTAAAGCTGTTCAACAAGTAATCCAGCTTCTAGAAGAAGGAAATACGGTTCCGTTTATAGCGAGATATCGTAAAGAAATGACAGGAAGCATGGATGAAGTACAAATTCGAGATGTAATGAACCGATGGAATTATCTTGAGAATTTACATAAGAGAAAAGAAGAAGTGCTTCGCATTATTGAAGAGCAAGGAAAGCTAACGAATGAATTAAAAACTGCCGTTGAAAAAGCTGATAAACTACAAACGGTAGAAGATTTATATCGTCCTTATAAACAAAAGCGACGTACGAAAGCAACAATCGCGAAAGAGAAAGGTTTAGAGCCATTAGCGGAATGGATACTTACGTTTCCTAAGAACGTTTCGGTAGAAGAAAAAGCAGCGACATTTATAAATGAAGAGAAGGAAGTTGCATCAGTAGAAGAAGCTATTAATGGCGCAAAGGATATTATTGCTGAAATCATTTCAGATGATGCTTCTTTAAGACAATGGATTCGAACAACTACTTTTAATACCGGAGCCATACATACAGTTTGTAAAAATGAAGATAAAGATGAGAAGCGTGTTTTTGAAAACTATTATGATTATGAAGAGCCGATTCAAAAGATTGTACCGCATCGAGTGTTGGCTATTAATCGTGGTGAGAAAGAAGATATTCTTCGAATTTCAGTAAAAGCAGATGTAGAAAGAATTCTTACATATGTGGAACGTCAAGTGATAAAAATAGCTTACTCCGCTGTTGAAATAATTGTCAAAGAAGCTATTGATGACGCATATAAGCGTCTTATCCAGCCATCGATTGAAAGAGAAATTCGCAATGAGTTGACAGAAAAGGCGGAAGATCGTGCTATACATATTTTTGCGGAGAATTTGAAGAATCTCCTTCTACAACCGCCATTAAAAGGAAAGGTAGTATTAGGAGTCGATCCAGCTTATCGAACAGGCTGTAAGCTTGCCGTAGTAGATGAAACGGGGAAAATGGAACAAGTTGCTGTGATTTATCCTCATCCACCAGTTGCTAAGAAAGAAGAGGCTAAGAAGAAAGTACTTTCAATCATTGATAGCTATGAAGTAGAGCTAGTGGCAATTGGAAATGGGACAGCTTCTCGTGAAACCGAGCAATTCATTGCCGACTTATTAAAAGAAACAACAGGGAACATCTCATATATTATCGTTAATGAAGCGGGAGCGAGTGTATATTCTGCATCCGATTTAGCACGAGAAGAGTTTCCCGATTTACAAGTTGAAGAAAGAAGTGCAGTTTCTATCGCTAGAAGATTGCAAGATCCTTTAGCTGAGTTGGTGAAAATCGATCCCAAGTCAGTTGGTGTCGGTCAGTATCAACATGATGTTTCACAGAAAAAATTGAATGAATCTTTAACGTTCGTTGTTGAAACAGCTGTTAACCAAGTGGGTGTAAATGTAAATACTGCATCTTCTTCTTTATTACAATATGTAGCGGGCTTATCAAAAGCAGTAGCGAATAATATTGTAAAGAAAAGAGAGGAAGAAGGGGCGTTCCTTACGAGGAAGCAACTGAAGAAGATACCGCGACTTGGTGCGAAAACATATGAACAATGTATTGGTTTCCTGCGTATTCCGAATGGAACAGAGCCATTAGACAGTACTGCAATCCATCCGGAAAACTATGAAGATGTATTAAGTTTACTTGCGAAATTAGAATTTAGTACATCAGATATCGGTACAACACCTTTGCAGGAAGTGCTTCATAAGATTGATTATGCAACATTAGCTAATGAATTACACATAGGTGAAATAACGTTAAGAGATATAGTAGATTCATTAATGAAGCCAGGAAGAGATCCACGTGATGAACTGGCTAAACCATTATTGAAACAAGATGTATTAAAAATGGAAGATCTAACAGCGGGAATGGAATTACAGGGCACCGTTCGCAACGTTGTTGATTTTGGTGCGTTTGTTGATATAGGTGTAAAGCAAGATGGCTTAGTGCATATTTCAAAATTAAGTAAAAACTATGTTAAACATCCTCTTGATCTTGTGTCAGTAGGAGATGTTGTCACAGTTTGGGTGGATTCTGTAGATGCAAAAAAACAGAGAGTATCGTTATCGATGTTGCCACCAAATAAATAAACATGAGAAAGCACTGCTCCTTTTATGGAAGAAGCGGTGCTTTTTATTAAAGATTTTTATTCGATTTTCTATAAAAGTACCAGCATTGATTGAGTAGGTGGATTTGATAGGAGTCTTTTGTTAAGAAAGCTTTTTTAAGTTGTTTTTGTAACCATTTAGGCATTCTATTACCTCCTGCACATAGGTGTTTTTAGTGTATGTTATAATAGTTTGTCATGTTTCCCAGAAAGGAATGAATTGAAGTGAATGATGAGCAATTGCAAAGGTTAACGGAAGAATTGTCGCTGAAATTCTTTCATAAGATCTTTCAACATAAAGCTTTTTTCAATAAACGTCTTCGTACTACAGGAGGACGATATATGCTAGGAAGCCATAATATTGAAATCAACTATACTTATTACGAACAATTTGGTTTGGATGAGTTAGTGGGGATTATTAAGCATGAGCTCTGTCATTATCATCTTCATATAGATCAGAAAGGATATAAACATCAAGATGCTGATTTCAAGCAATTATTAAAAGAAGTGGGAGCGCCGAGGTTCTGTACACCCTTACCAGCGAAGAAAAAAAGGGTTAATAAAAAAATCTATTACTTTCAATGTACATCTTGTTACACGGAATATATAAGAAAAAGAAATATGAATGTAAATAAATATGTATGTGGAAAATGTAGAGGAATCTTAAAAAGAAAAGGAACCAAGGAGGTTTAAAGAAAATATAATTTTTTTTGATTTGATTGTTGACATTAAAAGAAAATGTAATTATAATCTAAAGAGTCGATATGGTGATTGGCATTTAAACAATCGCACATATTTTATAACTTTTTCTATTGTTCCGCAGTAGCTCAGTGGTAGAGCACTCGGCTGTTAACCGAGCGGTCGTAGGTTCGAATCCTACCTGCGGAGCCAATTTTTATATATGGGGAAGTACTCAAGAGGCTGAAGAGGCGCCCCTGCTAAGGGTGTAGGTCGGGTAACCGGCGCGAGGGTTCAAATCCCTCCTTCTCCGCCAGACAAAATTGGCCCATTGGTCAAGCGGTTAAGACACCGCCCTTTCACGGCGGTAACACGGGTTCGAATCCCGTATGGGTCATCATTTTAGAGAGTGGGAGGCGATTAATCGCTTCCCATTCTCTAACTTATCACTTGTATCAAACAGTGTAAAAAACTTTTTTAAAAAAAGCTTGCTTTTTTGATGTTTAGTGTGATAGTATGAATGAGTTGCTCCTGAAACAAACAAGAAGATTTGTTCTCTGAAGTTATATTAATATAATTTCTAAGCGATGGGCTATAGCCAAGCGGTAAGGCAACGGATTTTGATTCCGTCATGCGAAGGTTCGAATCCTTCTAGCCCAGCCATTGTAGAGAGCCATTAGCTCAGTCGGTAGAGCATCTGACTTTTAATCAGAGGGTCGAAGGTTCGAATCCTTCATGGCTCACCATTTATTTTCGCGGGTGTGGCGGAATTGGCAGACGCACCAGACTTAGGATCTGGCGCCTTACGGCGTGGGGGTTCAAGTCCCTTCACCCGCACTTAAGAAATATAAAAAACATTTGACAACTAAGTGTTATACTGGTATAATGAGTTTTGTCACTTACGACTTTGCGGTCGTGGCGGAATGGCAGACGCGCTAGGTTGAGGGCCTAGTGGGGGAAACCCTGTGGAGGTTCAAGTCCTCTCGGCCGCACCAAATGACATCTTAGAAAATAATATGCGCCCGTAGCTCAATTGGATAGAGCGTCTGACTACGGATCAGAAGGTTATGGGTTCGACTCCTTTCGGGCGCGCCATAATAATACAATTTGAAAACCGGGGAGTAGCTCAGCTTGGTAGAGCACTTGGTTTGGGACCAAGGGGTCGCAGGTTCAAATCCTGTCTTCCCGACCATTCTCCAGTTAAAATATGCGGATGTAGTTTAGTGGTAAAACCTCAGCCTTCCAAGCTGATGATGAGGGTTCGATTCCCTTCATCCGCTCCAAACAATGTTCTTTGAAAACTAAACAAGACAACACGTCAACGTTAATTCTAAAACAAAGTTTCTACTTGATAGA
>NZ_JBALMO010000058.1:0-3109 GCF_036963345.1 Bacillus sp. JJ722 | reverse complement strand
TAGATAGCAGTAAGTAAAGCAAATGTTAAGTTTGCATCCAAACACCAAGTATAACAAATTCCATCATATCTTCGATATGGTGATAACCATTATAGGTTAAGTTAGAAAGGGCGCACGGTGGATGCCTTGGCACTAGGAGCCGATGAAGGACGGGACTAACACCGATATGCTTTGGGGAGCTGTAAGTAAGCTTTGATCCAGAGATTTCCGAATGGGGAAACCCACTGCTCGTAATGGAGTAGTATCTCTACCTGAATACATAGGGTAGTTGAAGGCAGACCCGGGGAACTGAAACATCTAAGTACCCGGAGGAAGAGAAAGCAAACGCGATTTCCTGAGTAGCGGCGAGCGAAACGGAACATAGCCCAAACCGAAAGGCTTGCCTTTCGGGGTTGTAGGACACTCTATATAGAGTTACAAAGGAACGGGGTAGATGAAGAGGCATGGAAAGGCCTGTCATAGAAGGTAACAACCCTGTAGTCGAAACTTCGTTCCCTCTTGAGTGTATCCTGAGTACGGCGGAACACGTGAAATTCCGTCGGAATCCGGGAGGACCATCTCCCAAGGCTAAATACTACCTAGTGACCGATAGTGAACCAGTACCGTGAGGGAAAGGTGAAAAGCACCCCGGAAGGGGAGTGAAATAGATCCTGAAACCGTGTGCCTACAAGTAGTCAGAGCTCATTAATGAGTGATGGCGTGCCTTTTGTAGAATGAACCGGCGAGTTACGATTACATGCAAGGTTAAGTTGATGAGACGGAGCCGCAGCGAAAGCGAGTCTGAATAGGGCGAATGAGTATGTGGTCGTAGACCCGAAACCAGGTGATCTACCCATGTCCAGGGTGAAGTTCAGGTAACACTGAATGGAGGCCCGAACCCACGCACGTTGAAAAGTGCGGGGATGAGGTGTGGGTAGCGGAGAAATTCCAATCGAACCTGGAGATAGCTGGTTCTCTCCGAAATAGCTTTAGGGCTAGCCTCATGTGTAAGAGTCTTGGAGGTAGAGCACTGATTGGACTAGGGGCCCTCATCGGGTTACCGAATTCAGTCAAACTCCGAATGCCAAAGACTTATCCATGGGAGTCAGACTGCGAGTGATAAGATCCGTAGTCAAGAGGGAAACAGCCCAGACCACCAGCTAAGGTCCCAAAGTATACGTTAAGTGGAAAAGGATGTGGAGTTGCTTAGACAACCAGGATGTTGGCTTAGAAGCAGCCACCATTTAAAGAGTGCGTAATAGCTCACTGGTCGAGTGACTCTGCGCCGAAAATGTACCGGGGCTAAACGTATCACCGAAGCTGTGGATGCATACCGTTGGTATGCGTGGTAGGAGAGCGTTCTAAGTGCAGTGAAGTCAGACCGGAAGGACTGGTGGAGCGCTTAGAAGTGAGAATGCCGGTATGAGTAGCGAAAGAAGGGTGAGAATCCCTTCCACCGAATGCCTAAGGTTTCCTGGGGAAGGCTCGTCCGCCCAGGGTTAGTCAGGACCTAAGCCGAGGCCGAAAGGCGTAGGCGATGGACAACAGGTTGATATTCCTGTACCACCTCTTAATCGTTTGAGCAATGGAGGGACGCAGTAAGATAGAGTAAGCGCACTGTTGGATATGTGCGTCTAAGCAGTTAGGCTGTCAACGAGGCAAATCCCGTTGGCGTGAAGGCGGAGCTGTGATAGCGAGGGAAATTTAGTACCGAAGTTCTTGATTCTACACTGCCAAGAAAAGCTTCTAGCGAGATTAAAGGTGCCTGTACCGCAAACCGACACAGGTAGGCGAGGAGAGAATCCTAAGGTGTGCGAGAGAACTCTCGTTAAGGAACTCGGCAAAATGACCCCGTAACTTCGGGAGAAGGGGTGCTCTGGTAGGGTGTTAAAGCCCGAGAGAGCCGCAGTGAATAGGCCCAGGCGACTGTTTAGCAAAAACACAGGTCTCTGCGAAGCCGCAAGGCGAAGTATAGGGGCTGACGCCTGCCCGGTGCTGGAAGGTTAAGAGGAGAGGTTAGCGCAAGCGAAGCTTTGAATCGAAGCCCCAGTAAACGGCGGCCGTAACTATAACGGTCCTAAGGTAGCGAAATTCCTTGTCGGGTAAGTTCCGACCCGCACGAAAGGCGTAACGATCTGGGCACTGTCTCAACGAGAGACTCGGTGAAATTATAGTACCTGTGAAGATGCAGGTTACCCGCGACAGGACGGAAAGACCCCGTGGAGCTTTACTGCAGCCTGATATTGAATTTTGGTACAGCTTGTACAGGATAGGTAGGAGCCTTTGAAGCCGGAGCGCTAGCTTCGGTGGAGGCGTCGGTGGGATACTACCCTGGTTGTATTGAAATTCTAACCCGCATCCCTTATCGGGATGGGAGACAGTGTCAGGTGGGCAGTTTGACTGGGGCGGTCGCCTCCTAAAATGTAACGGAGGCGCCCAAAGGTTCCCTCAGAATGGTTGGAAATCATTCGTAGAGTGTAAAGGCACAAGGGAGCTTGACTGCGAGACCTACAAGTCGAGCAGGGACGAAAGTCGGGCTTAGTGATCCGGTGGTTCCGCATGGAAGGGCCATCGCTCAACGGATAAAAGCTACCCCGGGGATAACAGGCTTATCTCCCCCAAGAGTCCACATCGACGGGGAGGTTTGGCACCTCGATGTCGGCTCATCGCATCCTGGGGCTGTAGTCGGTCCCAAGGGTTGGGCTGTTCGCCCATTAAAGCGGTACGCGAGCTGGGTTCAGAACGTCGTGAGACAGTTCGGTCCCTATCCGTCGTGGGCGTAGGAAATTTGAGAGGAGCTGTCCTTAGTACGAGAGGACCGGGATGGACGCACCTCTGGTGTACCAGTTGTCTTGCCAAAGGCATCGCTGGGTAGCTATGTGCGGACGGGATAAGTGCTGAAAGCATCTAAGCATGAAGCCCCCCTCAAGATGAGATTTCCCATAGCGTCAAGCTAGTAAGACCCCTGAAAGATGATCAGGTTGATAGGTTCGAGATGGAAGTGTGGCGACACATGGAGTTGACGAATACTAATAGGTCGAGGACTTAACCACAATTTTGTTTGGAAAAACTTCTGTTATCTAGTTTTGAAGGAATGAAAATTCCTTATTTATCTGGTAATGACGGCGAA
>NZ_JBALMO010000057.1:0-22448 GCF_036963345.1 Bacillus sp. JJ722 | reverse complement strand
ACTATGCATTAGGGAATTTATATTATGATAACGATAAATTGATGGCAGCGAAAGATCAGTTTGAGAAAGCGATTAAAGTAGGTTTACACAATAGTGATTGTTATTTCATGTTGGGGATGACTTTGCAACAGTTGGATCAACCAAAGCTTGCTATGCCATATATCCAACGTAGTGTGGAGTTAAATCCAGAAGATAACGATGCTCGTTTTCAATATGCGCTATGTTTGGCGAATGCAGAGTTATATGAAGAGCTTATTAAAGTATTAGAAGAAGTTTTAGAGCGAGATCCTAAGCATGCAGATGCTCTATATAATTTAGGTGTAGCCTACGCTGGTCATCTTGAAGATGCAGAGAAAGCGCTAGAGTGTTTTACAAAAGCGCTTGAAGCACAAAGTGATCATATGCTTGCAGCGAATGGTAAGAAGATTATGGAGCAAGTGTTAGCAGAATAAATAATAATGAGAAGGAGGGAAGGTTGTGCAACAGGATGAAATGAACTTATTTGAAGAACCAACGAAGATATTTATGAAAGGACGTCATATCGTTACGATTTTTCATAATGAGCAAAATTTATACTCTGTTGTGCGGATCCGTGTCGATGAAACAAATGCCGTTTATGATGAGAAAGAAGTAGTGATTGTCGGCTATTTTCCTCCTATTTATGAGCATGAAACATATATTTTCTATGGAAAGTTGAAAGAACATCCTAAATTCGGTGTTCAATTTTCTGTCGATCATTTTCAAAAGGATATGCCGCAATCAAAGGAAGGTGTGATTAACTACTTATCCAGTGCACTCTTTCAAGGAATCGGTAAAAAGACAGCTGAAAATATTGTTGATTTTATTGGCGATAATGCCATTTCAAAAATTCTAGCAGATCCTTCTTTGTTAGATTCTGTGCCAAGATTATCTCTTGATAAAGCAAAAAGTTTGTACGACACGCTTATTGAGCATCAAGGTTTAGAACAAGTGATGATTGCTCTTAATCAATATGGATTTGGACCTCAGCTATCGATGAAAATTTATCAAGTGTACAAGCAGGAAACATTGAGAATAATCCAAACCAATCCTTATAAGTTAGTTGAAGACATTGAGGGAATTGGTTTTGGAAGAGCCGATGAGCTAGGTTTTCATCTTGGAATAAGCGGTAGTCACGGCGATCGAATTAAAGCAGGCATTTTGTATACATTGGAAACCGAATGTTTACAAGAAGGTCATGTATATATAGAAGCGGAACAGCTTTTACAAAGTGTTCAGACACTATTAGAAGGCAATAAACGCGATATGATTGAGCTTCAATCGATATCGTCAGGTATAACAGCGCTTGCTGAAGAAGGAAAAATTATTATTGAGGATATGCACGTTTATTCTCCTTCACTATATTTCTCCGAAAAAGGTATTGCAACGAATATTAAACGAATTATGTCACAAACAGAGTATAGTGATGCTTTTCCAGAATCGGAATTTTTATTAGCACTTGGAAAGTTAGAGGAAAGGCTGCAAGTAGAATATGCACCTGCCCAAAAAGAAGGCATTCAAACGGCTTTAATGTCACCGATGATGATTTTAACAGGTGGTCCTGGAACCGGGAAAACTACGGTTATTAAAGGGATTGTTGAGCTTTATAGTGAACTTCATGGCGTGTCAATGGATAGACATGCGTATAAAGATAAAGATCCATTTCCGTTTGTATTGGCAGCACCGACAGGAAGAGCGGCAAAGCGCATGGCTGAATCAACAGGTCTTCCAGCAGTAACCATCCATCGTTTATTAGGTTGGAATGGTAGCGAAGGGTTTAGTTTTGATGAGGAGAATCCAATTGAAGGTAGAATTGTCATTATTGATGAAATGTCAATGGTTGATACGTGGCTTGCTCAGCAATTGTTGAAGGCCTTACCTGATACTGTTCAGGTCATATTTGTTGGTGATGAAGATCAGCTACCATCTGTAGGACCAGGACAAGTTTTGAAAGATTTATTGGAATCGGAATGTATACCGATTATAAAGCTTGAAAGTATATACCGCCAAGCAGATGGTTCTTCCATTATCGAGTTAGCGCATGAAATGAAAAAAGGACGGCTACCAGCAAATATTACAGCACAGCAAAAAGATCGCTCGTTCTTTCCTTGTGCAACGTCACAAATCGCTCAAGTAGTGGAAAAAGTGGTAGCAAACGCTAAGAAGAAAGGCTACACTTCGAAGGATATTCAAGTGCTGGCACCGATGTATCGAGGTCCGGCTGGCATAGATGCACTCAATAAGTTATTACAAGAAATATTTAATCCTAATAGTGATGGACAAAGAAGAGAACTTGCGTTTGGAGATAGTGTTTATCGAATTGGAGATAAAGTATTGCAGCTTGTCAATCAGCCAGAAAGCAATGTATTTAACGGAGATATGGGTGAGATTATTTCCATTTCATATGCGAAGGAAAATACAGAAAAACAAGATATGCTTTATATATCATATGATGGGATCGAAGTAGCGTATACAAAACAAGATTTAACACAAATTACACATGCATATTGTTGTTCGATTCATAAGTCACAAGGAAGCGAGTTTCCTATTGTTATTATGCCTGTCGTGAAGAGCTATTATCGAATGCTCAGAAGGAAGTTAATTTACACTGGCATTACGAGAAGTAAACAATTTCTTATTCTATGTGGTGAAGAAGAAGCATTACGTATGGGCGTGGAAAGAATACAAGACCATGAACGGAATACAACATTAATAGAGAAATTAAATCAAGCATTCTCAATGGAGCCTAATGTAACTGCGGTTCCTAATGTCGTCAGAGAAGAAGGTACGATCAGTCCGGAAGAATATGTACGAGATTTATTAAATACAGATCCGATGATTGGTATGGGACAATTAACACCGTATGATTTTATAGAAAGGAAAGCGAAGTAAGCGTTACAGCTTATTTTGCTTTTTTTTGCTGAAAAATAAAAGAAACTCCAGAAAAAGGCATGGAGTTCAAGTGAAGAGATTTTAAAGTGTAAATTAAATGAATTGTGCACCTATTTTTGCTTCAATAATTTCAATGATTTCATCTGCAATATTGTTTGCCAGCTCTAGTTGTGACGTAAAGCCAACACAAGAACAATTCATTTCGCCAAGAATATACGTATCATTGCCGTTCTCGTCATAATCTAAAATGAAATCAGCTGTCCAAATAAGCGGGAGGTCATAGTTGCCTAAACGTGAAGTGATATCTGGAAGTTGAGTTAAGAATCCATCAACAAGGTCTTTCCATTCTTCAGGTGAATCATATCGATATTGTGCACCAGAGAATAATGTTGCACTAAATGCATCTTCATTATCTGCAGGTTTTTTATGCACGATATTGATCGGTTTGTTGTGGAGCATGAACAAGCGGATTTCGCCTTCTTTAATTCGCGGTAGGAATACCATATCGATTAACATACCGTTCTCCCCAACAATATATTGTTCACAGAAATCGATGAATGGACCTAATTCCCATATTTCTACGTGATTATCTTTTGCTTCAGTACATTTAATTTTTGCTCTAAGGGGAACTTCTACAGAACCATCAGGTAATTCGTCGATTACTTGTACTCTCCAAATACCTTTACCAGTTGATCCGCGATTTTGTTTTAATACACGTTCATTTAAAGCTAGTGATTTCGGAAACGATTCTTTAAATGATTCCTGTGTGTAATATGCATACGTATCTGTAGGAACCAAACGTAAATCCGTCAATTTCGCAAGTGCATCTTTCGCTCCATAGCCAATCATTGCATCTGGGTGAGGCATACCAATAATTCCATCCTCACATAGTTGTCGAAGAATAGCGAAGTATTCTGATTCTCCCTTTAAATTACCTGGATTAATTCGCGATACATATGCGCATGCATTCTCCTTAACGTATTTATATATTTCATCTTTCTTCTCTAACTCGAAGAAGATTACTTCTGCTTTCCAGCCACGTTCTTTCAATGCATTAACCATTGGCATTGTATCTCTACGATATCCGTCTGGCCCTTTATCACTACCACCTTGTACTTCGAAAAAAACTATATTTTTTTTCATTAAAGGTCCCCCTTGGGCAATAAATATACTTTACACTCATATAATAGCTCGGTTTAATAGTGAAATATACCTAATAAATGTAAATTTTATGTATTTTTTGTAAAATTAGTTGTTGTGTGGGATTGTCCGTCTAGTATGTTGTTTTGTATAGCTAAATTTCAATGGATGGAAATGATTAGGGGATTTTGTAAAACTTACAATCATGAAATGAACGATGTCGAAACATACTATTAATGTTCGGAAAGGCGGGGTGTACTTTGCGAACGTTCTCATTACTGAAGGGGTTGCCTGTTTATGATGAAACAGGAAAAATGTATGGTCGTGTTTGTGACTTAGCTATTTCCGATGAAGGCTCTGTTATGGGGTTACTCATGAACAGGAAAACGCTTTTCAAGAAAACATGTTTACTCTCTTTACAAGATGTTGTAGCGTTTAATTCTGAAGGCATAATTGTAAGGCAAACTCCTAAACCTTCTACCTTGAATCACAACAGGGTGTATACTCTTCAGCATCAGCGAGCTATAGCTAATAAAATGATTATTACCGATCAAGGAGAAGAGATAGGGCTATTAGATGATGTATATTTTTCTGAGCAAAAGGGCACAATCATAGCATATGAAATTTCCAATGGTTTTTTCTCAGACATAACCGAAGGTAAAAAAACAGTGCATACGAGGAAACCTCCTTCATTAGAGGGAGATACTATAGAGATTTCTCCAAAAATGTATTGAGGAGTTAGTACTCATGAAGTGTCCTAATTGTGGAAGTAAAGATATCGGCAAGATTGGTGTAAGCCAATATTATTGCTGGAATTGTTTAATAGAGCTGTCAGTTGCTAACGGAATTATTCATACACATCAAGTTGAAGAGGATGGTAGTCTTAGTTCTTTAGATGATTTATTTTCTGAAGACGATCGCCGATTCACCATGTAAATGGAAGAGGTGTATTGCATGAGAAGAATGTCAGTTTCTTCAATGATGGGTTTTGGGGCAGGAATGGTAGCTGCTTCCTATTTCAACTCGAAAAACTTTTCAAGAAAGTCAATGAAAAAAATGAAAAGAAAAGTAAAATCGCTTTTCTAATCCATTTTTAAAATGAATTGACTGGGAAAAAGGTGACCTAAAAAGTATTCAGTACTTTTGATGGTCGCCTTTTTTCTTGAGGATTGGTTTTACTTTCGTATTTCTTTGTATGAAAATCTCCTTCTTACAAAACATATTGGAAAGGAGGCTAGATGTATGAAGTTAAGTATGCAATGGTTTTACAGACTTGGTTTTTTATTACTATTGTTTATTGTTATTTTCTTGTTTTTTAAATTAAAACCGATTTGGCTTCCTATATTAAATATAATTGGTATCTCTTTATTCCCATTTGTAGTGGCTGCCTTTATTACTTATTTATTACATCCTGTAGTAGAAAAGCTGCGTAGTAGAGGGTGTCCTCGTAGTATCAGTATTTTGCTTATCTATTTTCTGTTTTTTGGAGGTCTAGGCTTTGCTATATATAAAGGAATGCCTGTGATCATTCGTGAATTAGATGATCTAATGAAAAGTACACCTTATTTTGCAGAGCAGTATACAGCACTTTTGGATTCGATTAATCAAAAAACTTCGAATTGGCCAGTTGATTATAAAGACCGCATACAAGAAGGGATTCTTTTTTTTGAGAAAAAGGTGGAAGTGTTGTTAGCTAATATGATGAATTATATAGTAAAATTGTTTGATTATGTAATTGTTTTTGCTATTGTGCCTTTAATAGCGTTTTATTTCTTGAAAGATTGGGAAACAATGAAACGAGCGGCTTGGTATATCACACCCGCGAAAATACGTAAACAGAGCAAAGCATTTATACTAGATGTCGAACAATCGTTAGGTAATTATATTCGTGGTCAAATCATTGTTTGTGTAATCATTGGAGCTATTTCAGCCCTCTTATTATGGGTGATTAAAGTAAAATATTCATTATTGCTGGGTATCATTATTGGAATTACAAATGTGATCCCGTATTTTGGCCCGATAATAGGTGCTATTCCAGCTGTTATTATTGCTGCTGCGACAAACCCTAACGATGTCATTTGGGTTGCTATTATTATATTTGGTTTGCAGTTTGTAGAAGGAAATATTCTTTCCCCTCTCATTGTAGGGAAAAGCTTACATATGCATCCGCTGCTCATTATGTTGAGTTTGTTTATTGGTGGTGAAGTGAGCGGAATCATTGGCATGATAATTGCTGTTCCATTGTTAGCTATTTTAAAGGTGGCAATTATGCATGCAAAAGTACATTTTATGAAAGAAAGGCATAGCCGATAAATATAGTAGTAACACGTTTGACAAATTGTAAAGTTGTCCCTATAATCCAATATAGATGAATTTGTAAAAAACGATGAAAGACCAAGTATGTTATAGACCATCTTAAGCGTGAACTTCGTGCGAAAGAGAGGAATTTCCTAAGGCTGAAAGAAATTCTAGATGAAGGATAACAGAAAGCTAGTCTGGAGTGTAGCTAATCCCTACCGTTCGCTGCGTTAAAGCGTCTAAAGTGATGAGCAAATACTGGAGTGTTATTTGTTCATAATTAGGGTGGTACCGCGAGTTACTCTCGTCCCTTCTTGGGATGAGGGTTTTTTTTGTTTATAAAAGAATTAGAAAGTATTTAATTTTGTTTAGTGTTCTAGCTCCAGCCCCCAGCTCCTAGTGGACTTCACCAACCTCCCTACCGATAAGTCAACATCGAAAAGCTGCTTTTCGTGTTTCCTTTATCTTAGTCGATGGGTTCCAGTCCATACGGAGCTAAACGGGTGCTTGCGCTTTTCTAATAAGGAGGAAACTTTAGATGAAACAATTAACAGGTGCTCAAATTCGCCAAATGTATTTAGATTTCTTTAAAGAAAAAGGTCATAGTGTTGAGCCAAGTGCTTCGCTTGTACCACATGAAGATCCTACGTTGCTATGGATTAACTCAGGTGTAGCAACATTGAAAAAGTATTTCGATGGTCGTGTAATTCCTGCAAATCCTCGTATTACAAACGCTCAAAAATCAATCCGTACAAATGATATTGAAAATGTTGGTAAAACGGCAAGGCATCATACATTCTTTGAAATGCTTGGTAACTTCTCGATTGGTGATTATTTTAAAGAAGAAGCTATTCTTTGGGCTTGGGAATTCCTTACAGATGAAAAATGGATTGGTTTTGATCCAGAAAAATTAGCTGTAACGATTCACCCTGAAGATGATGAAGCTTTTGAAATTTGGAATAAAAAAGTTGGTATTCCTGAAGAAAGAATTATTCGACTAGAAGAAAACTTCTGGGATATCGGTGAAGGTCCAAGTGGTCCGAATACAGAAATTTTCTACGATCGTGGACCTGAATATGGAGATGACCCTAATGATCCGGAATTATATCCTGGTGGAGAAAACGAGCGTCATTTAGAAGTTTGGAACTTAGTATTCTCACAATTCAACCACAATCCAGATGGAACATATACACCGCTACCTAAGAAAAACATAGATACAGGTATGGGGCTAGAGCGTATGGCATCTGTTGTTCAAGATGTACCTACAAACTTTGATACAGACCTTTTCATGCCAATTATTCGTGCAACTGAAGAAATTTCAGGTGCGAAATATCGTGAGAATAATGAAGTAGACACAGCTTTCAAAGTAATTGCTGACCATATTCGTACAGTAACATTTGCAGTTGGTGATGGAGCTCTTCCATCAAATGAAGGTCGTGGATATGTATTACGTCGTCTATTACGTCGAGCGGTACGCTATGCGAAACAAATTGGTATACACAAACCATTTATGTTTGAATTAGTTCCTGTAGTTGGAGAAATCATGAAAGATTTCTATCCAGAAGTATTAGAGAAGAAAGAATTCATTGCTAAAGTAGTGAAAAACGAAGAAGAAAGATTCCATGAAACATTGCATGACGGCTTACAAATCTTAAGTGATGTTATTAAGAAAGAAAAAGCTAAAGGTAGTAACACAATTTCCGGTAAAGATGTTTTCCGTTTATATGATACGTACGGTTTCCCGGTGGAACTAACGGAAGAATACGCGGAAGAAGAAGGCATGAAAGTTGACCATGCAGGCTTTGAAAAGGAAATGGAAGAGCAACGTGAACGTGCTCGTGCAGCTCGTCAAGATGTAGATTCTATGCAAGTACAAGGCGGTGTACTTGGAGAAATTAAAGATGAAAGCAAATTTGTTGGATACACAGAATTAGAAGCTGAAGGTACAATCATTGCGATCGTAAAAGATGGTGAAAAAGTTGCTGAAGCTCATGAAGGTGAAGAAATTCAAATAATTTTAAGTGAAACACCATTCTATGCAGAGAGTGGCGGGCAAATCGCGGACCAAGGATTCATGACAAGCGAAGATGTGAAAGCTGCTGTACTGGATGTTCAAAAAGCACCTAATGGACAAAATCTTCATAGAGTAAAAGTGGAAAGCGGAACTTTAAAAGAAGGTTCACTTGTGGTATCGATTGTAAACAACGATAATCGTAGCCAAATCACCAAAAACCATACTGCTACTCACCTTCTACACCAAGCGCTAAAAGATGTTTTAGGTGTACACGTAAACCAAGCAGGTTCTCTAGTACAAAAAGACCGTCTGCGTTTCGACTTCTCTCACTTTGGACAAGTTCTACCAGAAGAACTAGAGAAAATCGAGCAAATCGTAAACGAAAAGATTTGGGAAAGCATTCCGGTTGTAATTGAAAGCAAAAAAATTGATGAAGCAAAAGCGATGGGTGCAATGGCACTATTCGGTGAAAAATATGGCGATGTAGTGCGCGTTGTTCAAGTATCTGATTATAGTATTGAGTTATGTGGTGGTTGCCATGTTGATAACACAGCTACAATTGGCGTGTTCAAAATTGTTTCTGAAAGTGGAATCGGAGCAGGAACTCGTCGTATCGAAGCAGTAACAGGTGCTGCAGCATATAAGCAAATGAATGATCAAATCAATATTTTAAAAGAAGCAGCTGCAGAATTAAAAACGAATATGAAAGATGTTCCATCTCGTGTTGAATCATTATTAGTAGAGCTGAAAGAAGCTCATCGTGAAAATGAATCATTAAAAACGAAGCTAGGTAACATTGAAGCAGGTAACTTAATTTCCTCTGTACAACAAATTAACGGTGTGAATGTTTTAGCAGCAAAAGTACAAGCTACTGATATGAACAACTTACGTACAATGGCAGATGAGCTTAAGCAAAAAGTCGAGTCTGGTGTAATTGTGTTAACATCTGTTCAAGGTGATAAAGTAAATATTATTGCAGCAGTGACAAGTGATTTAATTCCACAAGGTTACCATGCTGGTAAATTGATTAAAGAAGTAGCTACTCGCTGTGGCGGCGGTGGTGGTGGCCGTCCAGATATGGCACAAGCTGGTGGTAAAAACCCAAATGAAGTAGATTCTGCGCTTAAATTTGTAGAAGAATGGGTAAAATCAATTTAAATAAGCAATTTATTGGTGTACAATAAATTTAATAATCTTATGAGCCTTTTTTATAGGCGGGCTCGATAGAAGCGAGGTGTCCAAATGAGTTCCATTGACAAGACGATGCAATTTCATTTTCAAGAAGAACCATTTGAAAGAGATGTTCAAGAAGTTTTGATGCAAGTGTATAGTGCTCTACAAGAGAAAGGTTATAATCCTATAAATCAGATAGTTGGTTACTTATTATCCGGTGATCCAGCCTATATCCCAAGACATCAGGACGCCAGAAACATTATCCGAAAGCTTGAAAGAGATGAGATTATTGAAGAGTTAGTGAAATCTTATTTAAAGCATAATCGTGGTGACAAATAATAATGCGTAGTATGGGTTTGGACGTTGGCTCTAAAACAATTGGAGTTGCTATAAGCGATGCTATGGGCTGGACAGCTCAAGGCATCGAAACAATTAAAATAAATGAACAAGTTCAGGATTTCGGCTATAAACGATTGAAGGAACTAATCAAAGAGTATGAAGTAACACAGGTAGTAGTAGGACTACCTAAAAACATGAATGGTACAATTGGACCGCGCGGAGAAATCTGTCAAGAGTTTGCAAAAACCATTGAAAAGAAATTTCAACTTCCTGTAATATTGTGGGATGAACGCCTAACAACGATGGCTGCTGAAAGAGTGTTACTAGAAGCAGATGTTAGCCGTGGTAAGCGGAAGAAAGTAATCGATAAAATGGCAGCAATCATGATTTTACAAGGATATTTGAATAGTAAAAATAACTAATAGAGGTGCACATAATGGATCAAGAACAAATTACAATCGTAGATGAAAATGGTAATGAACAACTTTGTCAAATTCTTTTTACATTCTCATCAGACGAATTTAACAAAAGCTATGTAGTATATGCTCCAATAGGTCAAGATGAAGATGAAGATGGGAATGTTACAGTTCATGCTGCTTCTTTTCTTGAAGGAGAAGATGGTGCTAGCGGAGATTTAATGGCAATCGAAACAGAAGAAGAATGGGATCTTGTAGAAGAGATGTTCAATACATTTGCTGAGGAACAAGACGAAGAATAAGATAAAAAAGAAAACCCTTGCTCAAATTTAGAGTAAGGGTTTTTTTCGGTGGTCTTGACTACTTCACTCACAAGTCAAAAAGGTGATGTTTTTTCTAATTAGTTACCATTGAAAGATTATGGATGGTTTCATACAATTTATATATACATACATGGAGATGCAGTAATTATTTTAAGGAGGGTAATTCTATGATTAAGGCAGTCATTTTTGATATGGATGGATTAATGTTTGACAGTGAATCGTTAGGTTTACGAATTATTGAAGAAGTAATGAATGATTATCCTTACAAATTTGATGAGAATTTAAATAAAAGCATAATAGGTATGAATCGAGAGTTAGCTCGAAAAGAATATTGTAAAATGTATGATGAAGCATTTCCTTTTGATGAGTTTATGCTTAAGAAGCATAAAAAGACGATGAAGTATTACGATGATTTTGAGGTTCCTAAGAAACCAGGCTTGGTAGAATTGTTAACATTGCTTAAACAAGAAAATATTTCAGTTGGTTTAGCTACGTCAACATATCGAGAAGAAGCAGAATTTATGTTAAAGAGAGCTGGTGTGCTAGATTTCTTTACTATTACGGTTTGCGGTAATGAAGTGGAACATTCGAAGCCTCACCCAGAGATTTATGAACATGCCCTATCGAAATTACATGTGCAAGCATCAGAGGCAATTGTTTTAGAAGATAGCGAGAATGGTTTACGGGCTGCACAAGCAGCAGGAATTTCAACGGTATTTGTGAAAGATTTAATTACCCCATGTTCTGACGTATTAAAGGGAGTGACTCATCAAGTAGAGACCTTACATGATGTGATCACTTTGATCAAAAATCAGGGTTTATAACGTGAAATATAATGAGGAAGAATCATCAAATGATTTTGATGATTCTTTTTTTGAAAAAGATAAGAGAGGGAGCTAAGCGGGTGCTTTTGCTTTTCTTATAACGTTTTTCTATGTATAGCTTAAATGAGTTGAAAAAAATGTTGAATCCTGTGTAATTTTGTATGATTTTTAGTATAATGTTGAAGTGATTGGAACAAAGGGAGTCTAATCGAAAATAATACATAAAAGAGAGACTTAAGCCTTTGTATTCTAGGGGGAACGTTAATGGATGATAAGCATTCAAAAAAAGAAATAATGATACAAAAACTTGTTGAAAGGCAGGATGAGGCGAAAACAGTGAGAAAAATAGTAATGATTGCTGCAATCTCAATTTTAGTTCTTATATTGATTATCGGAATGGGTGTTTTCTTCTATATTAACTCTGCATTAAAGCCTGTAGATGCTGATAATAAGACGTTAAAGCAAGTAGAAATTCCAATTGGCTCATCGACATCAACTATTTCTCAAATTCTTGAGGATAATGAAATTATTAAGGACGCGCTCGTCTTTAAGTATTATATTAAATTTAAAAATGAATCTGATTTCCAAGCTGGAAAATATGAATTATCTCAATCAATGACGTTTGATGAGATTATCAAAACTATACAATCAGGAACGCTTGTGCATGAAGCAGCTTTTAAAATAATGATTCCAGAAGGAACGCAATTGAAGGAAATTGCCAAAATTATTGGAGATAATACAAAACAAGATGAAAAAGCAGTCTTTAATGAATTAAATAATAAAGAGTTCATTAAGAAAATGCAGGCAAAATTCCCTGACCTTCTTACTAATGAAATTTGGGGCAAAAATATAAAATATCCGTTAGAGGGATATTTATATCCTGCAACATATGAGTATTTTGAAGAGAAACCTACAACTGAAAAGATTGTAACGGATATGATTAATAAAACAAATTCTGTTTTAGAAAAATATTACGATCAAATGCAAGCGAAGAAGATGACACCTCATAAACTTCTAACATTAGCTTCATTAATAGAAGAAGAAGCGACAGCTAATACAGATCGTAATAAGATTTCTTCCGTTTTCTATAATCGAATGGAAATCGGAATGCCGTTACAGACCGACCCAACTGTTCTGTATGCATTAGGAGATCATAAAGATCGTGTGCTATATGAAGATTTGAAAGTAAAAGATCCATATAATACGTATGTTGTTAAAGGTTTAACACCTGGTCCAATTGCCAATGCTGGTGAAACATCCATTCAAGCAGCTTTAGAACCTGCTGAAACGGATTACTTATATTTCTTAGCGAATAAAAAAGGTGAAGTCTTCTATGCTAAAACATTTGACGAGCATAAGAAATTAAAAGAAGAGCATATTAACGGCAAAAATTAAAGTGAATATAATGTCTATTTCACTTTTGTAGTACGATTGTGATACAATAATAAAAGTTTGTCTTTTATAAGATAGTTTATAACTTTTCCTCGGCATATGCCGAGTTTTTTCTTGGTTATTAAGCTTTTTTGCTTGCAACAAATAACGATGAATGACGAGGCTTAAACTATATACGAAAATCAACAACAGGAAGGAGCTGTTATGATGAGTACAACCATAAATGAGTATCTTGTTAATCTCACACCTTCTAGAAATGAATTGTTTACTAAGATGGAGCAATATGCTGAGGAACATCACGTACCTATTATGGATTTGATTGGTATGGAAGCACTGTTGCAATTGTTTAGAATCCATAATCCATCTACTATACTAGAAATCGGTAGTGCGATTGGATACTCTTCGTTAAGAATGTCAGATGCCCTTCCAAATGCTACAATTGTGACATTAGAAAGACATCCAGAACGAATTAAAACTGCTCGAGCTTTTATTAACGAAGCAGGGAAGGAAGATGTGATCACTTTGCTAGAAGGTGATGCATTGGAACTTGCTCCGATTGCTGAGCCATATGGTCCATTTGATGTTATTTTTATCGATGCGGCTAAAGGTCAATATGTGAAATTCTTTGAATTATATTCACCGCTACTTCGTGAAGGTGGCATCATCATTTCTGATAATGTGCTATATAAAGGACAAGTAATCGTTCCTGAAGAAACGATTTCACATCGTAGAGCAAGAGCATTAATTCGTAAAATTAAACACTATAATAGTTGGTTAATGAGCCATCCTGACTATCATACGGTTATTTTGCCTATCGGTGATGGTATGGCGATCTCTAAGAGAAAAGCTTAATTCGTATTAGTTGGTTAAGAAGAGCTATTAAAGTTCTTCTTCATATATATTTTATTTTCAAAGAGGTGGATAAAATGAAAACACCAGAATTATTAGTAACCCCAACTAGTGTTGCTGATATTTTACCCTTAATTGAGGCAGGAGCAGATGCTTTTGTAGTAGGTGAACAGCGTTTCGCTTTACGCCTTGCTGGCGAGTTTTCACGTGAAGATGTAGTACAAACTATTCATTTAGCTCATCAACACGGTAAAAAAGTTTATGTGGCGATGAATGCAATTTTTCATAACAATTTAGTCGATGAGTTACCAGACTATGTTTCTTTTGTGAAAGAAGCAGGAGCAGATGCTATTATTTTCGGTGATCCAGCAGTGCTAATGGTTGCTAAAGAAGTAGCTCCTGATATGAAGCTTCATTGGAATACTGAAACAACAGCAACAAACTGGTATACATGCAACTATTGGGGAAGCAAAGGTGCTAAACGCGCTGTGCTAGCTCGTGAAATTAACATAGATGCTATTGTTGAAATGAAAGAGCATGCTGAGGTTGAGTTAGAGGTACAAGTTCATGGAATGACTTGTATGTTCCAATCTCGTCGTACATTAATTGGAAATTATTTTGAGTATCAAGGGAAAGCTCTTGCTATCGAAAATCGTCAAGAGAATAAGGATATGTTCTTACATGATCCTGAACGTAAAAATAAGTATCCAATTTTTGAAGATTTTAATGGAACTCATATTATGAGCCCAAATGATATTTGTATTATTGATGAGCTTCAAGAAATGATTGAAGCAGGAATTGATAGTTTCAAAATTGATGGGGTTTTAAAAGATCAATCGTATTTAGTAAGTATTACAAAGCTATATAGAAAAGCGATTGATACGTGTGTAGAAGATACTGATGCTTATGATGATATAAAGGATCAACTTCTAGAAGAAGCAGAGAACTTACAACCAGTAAATCGTAAGTTAGATACAGGATTTTTCTTTAAAGAAACAGTTTATTAATGAAATGAATAAATGAAATGGAGGAATAGCCTTGAAAGCTATTACTAATAAAATTTCAAAGATTATCGATGGAAAACGAGTAATCGTGAAGAAACCTGAGCTTTTAGCTCCAGCAGGAAACTTAGAAAAGTTGAAAATTGCGGTTCGGTATGGGGCAGATGCTGTATACATTGGTGGACAAGAATATGGTTTGCGTTCTAACGCTGGTAACTTTACATTTGAAGAAATGAAAGAAGGCGTAGAGTTCGCTAACCAATATGGAGCAAAAATATACGTAACTACTAATATATTCGCTCATAATGAAAATATGGAGGGCTTAGAAGAATATTTACGTGGTCTTCAAGAGGCAGGCGTTACAGGAATTATTGTAGCGGATCCGTTAATTATTGAAACTTGTCGTCGCGTAGCACCAAAAGTAGAAGTGCATTTAAGCACTCAGCAGTCACTTTCTAACTGGAAAGCTGTAGAGTTTTGGAAAGAAGCGGGGATGCATCGTGTCGTATTAGCACGTGAAGCAAGTGCTGAAGATATTCGTGAAATGAAAGAAAGAATCGATATTGAAATTGAAACATTTATCCACGGTGCAATGTGCATTGCTTACTCTGGTAGATGTACACTATCAAATCATATGACAGCACGCGATTCGAATCGTGGTGGTTGTTGCCAATCATGTCGTTGGGATTATGATTTATATGAACAAACGGCTGAGGGTGAAAAAGCGCTGTTCAGTGAAGATGATGAACATTTTGCAATGAGTCCAAAAGATTTAAAGCTAGTTGAATCCATTCCACAAATGATTGAGCTGGGAATTGACTCTTTAAAAGTCGAAGGACGTATGAAGTCTATTCATTATGTTGCAACAGTTGTAAGTGTGTACCGCAAAGTGATTGATGCATATTGCGCTGATCCAGAAAACTTTGTCATACAACAAGAGTGGTTAGAAGAGTTAGATAAATGTGCTAATCGTGACACTGCTCCAGCGTTCTTTGAAGGGGTGCCGGGGTATAAGGAGCAGATGTTTGGAAATCATAGCAAGAAGACGACTTTTGAGTTCGTAGGCATGGTTCTTGATTACGACAAAGAAACAGAAATGGTTACTTTACAACAAAGAAATTATTTCAAACCGGGTGATGAGGTAGAATTTTTCGGACCAGAAATTGATAACTTCACTTACAAAATTGATAAAATCTGGGATGAAAAAGGAAATGAACTTGATGCAGCACGTCATCCGCTACAAATTGTGAAATTTAAGATGACGACACCAGTTCATCCATTCAACATGATGCGGAAGGAGAACTAATTTATGAAACAAAAGCCGATCGTCATAGGAGTTGCGGGAGGTTCAGGCTCTGGAAAAACAAGTGTTTCAAGAGCAATTATTGAAAGCTTTACAGGCCGTTCAATTTTAATGTTAGAACAAGATTATTATTATAAAGATCAAAGTCACTTACCTTTTGAGGAAAGATTACAGACGAATTATGATCACCCATTAGCATTCGATAACGAATTGTTAATACAACATATTAATCAACTTTTAAATTATGAAAGTATTGATAAGCCTGTATATGATTATGCTCTTCATACACGTTCGCAAGAAGTCATTAAGGTAGAGCCGAGGGATGTTATCATTCTAGAAGGAATTCTTATTCTAGAAGACGAAGGACTTCGTAATCTTATGGACATGAAGCTATTTGTAGACACTGATGCAGATATTCGCATTCTTCGTCGTTTAGTCAGAGATATACAAGAAAGAGGTCGTACATTAGAATCAGTTATTGATCAATATGTAACAGCTGTACGTCCGATGCATAATCAATTTATCGAACCAACAAAGAATTATGCAGACATTATTATCCCTGAAGGCGGACAAAATCATGTTGCGATTGATTTAATGGTAACAAAAATTAAAACAATCCTTGAACAAAAGACAATTTTGTAATAACATGACTTGTATAATGTATATATTAATTATAGGATGATTGTGGTAATTGAGTTATTGTGTGTCATTCTAAACAATAGTAAAAAAATGCGCGCCCTTTTTAAAAAGGACGCGCAATTATGTATTTTTACATAATTGTATAGAAAACGAGCAGGCTCGTTGTAATCCGCAGAAGGAGTGAATGGTTTTGGCAATTGAAAAGGTTTTCCCGATGACAAAAGAAGGTAAACAAAAGTTGGAACAAGAGCTTGAAAACTTAAAAACAGTTAAGCGTAAAGAAGTAGTAGAGCGTATTAAAATTGCACGTAGTTTTGGGGATCTATCGGAGAACTCAGAATATGATTCTGCAAAAGAAGAACAAGCATTTGTTGAAGGACGTATTACTACTATTGAAAATATGATTCGTAATGCGAAAATCATTGAAGAGAGTGAATTAGATTCTGACAATGTAGCACTTGGAAAATCGGTTACATTCGTAGAACTTCCTGATGGTGATGAAGAGACTTACACAATTGTAGGTAGCGCTGAAGCAGATCCATTTGAAGGTAAAATTTCAAATGATTCTCCTATCGCCAAAAGCTTGATTGGTAAAGCTGTTGGTGATGAAGTAACAGTTCAAACACCTGCAGGTGAAATGAACGTTCGTATCGTTTCTATTAAATAATAGGTTTTAAATGATAACACCTCGTCGAAACTAGTGACGAGGTGTTTTTATATGCTGAAGAAAAAGCGTGCTATAGGTATTGCTAGTATGTTTTTAATTTTTTTATGTCTGTTAATAGCAAGACTTGTACAAATTCAGCTTGTGAGCACAGAATCATTTTCAAAACATCATGTGAATTTAATAGAGGAAAGTGTTAATCAAAGAGTGCAAAGTATAATGTTGGATGATGGTAGAGGTAAGTTCTATGATCGCTTTGATACGCCATTGAATCATGAGGAAGTTAAAACACTCATCTTGTTTCCTTTTTTAAAAAAGATGACATGGCCGGTTGATGAGTTAGCTAGCATCATAAATATCCCACCAACAGAATTGGAAAGTGCTGTACAAAATGCAAAAGAGCCGTTTACATTTACTGTAGCAAATAAACCAATTGTTCTTACTGATCAACAAATGGATGATATTAACGGGTTGAAAACGCCTGGTATATTCGCTGCGGTACGGGACATGCCAACAGATACAATGATGGCTGAACATTTAATTGGAGGCTTAAATGAATCATCTGAGCTGAAAGAGAAGCGTTATAGTGATCGCAAACTTTCGTTAAAGACCAAAATCGGTGACAAAGGTTTGCAACAAACGTTAGATGAGTTTTTACTTTCAGAAGGTGAATCAAGGCTCGTTTATCATGTAGATGGAATGGGAGGGCCGCTGTTTGGTATCAATGTGAAATATTTAGCGCCTGGGAACCCTTTGTATCCAGTTAAAGTGAAGACGACGTTAAATCTTGAATTGCAGCGTGCTTCAGAAGAAATAGTAGATAGTAACAAAATCGAAAAAGGTGGACTTATTCTTTTAGACATTCAATCGAGTGAAATCCTTGCTTCTGTTTCTCGTCCACAAGTTGGTAAAGATCCAAACGAAGGAGATGGAGCTAAGAATTTAATGTTTACGCAAGCAGCGGTTGGGTCCGTCTTTAAAACAGTTGTTGCTGCTGCTGCACTAGAAGAAAATATGGTGGATGAGAATGAGCAATTCAATTGCAATATGACTATTAACGGTACAGTTGATAGAAGACGTTCAGAACCACTTGGCATGTTGAATTTCTCTGATAGTTTTGCTCAAAGCTGTAATCGAACCTTTGCTGACTTAGCGGTTAGATTATCTAAGAAGGATCCTAATTTGCTAGAAGAGTATGCGCAAAAATTACAGCTAGTCGGCGAATCTGGTTGGAATGGTCCGATATATCACTCATCAATAAAGCAATTGTTTCGTGAAGAAGATGGTCGAGTATGGCTAGATGAAACGAATAAGAAGGATGTTAATTTCATATCGCAGACAGCCATTGGTCAGAAAGATGCGCAAGCCACACCATTAGCAGTTGCGAATATGATGGCTACTATTGCACGAAATGGTGAAAAGAAAATGGTGAAAGCAGTTAGTAAGATTGAGTTTGCAAATGGTACAACAGCTGCTGAGTTTGAAGATTTGGACATTAAAGGAGAAAACATTGCTCCAGCGACTGCTAAACGATTACAACAATTGTTAAAAGGCGTTGTCCAAAATGAGAAAGGAACGGCTGCCCTACAATTGCGTAATTTACCGATTCAAGTGGCAGGTAAAACAGGTACTGCTCAAACAGATATAGACAAGGGTAAAGTAAATAGCTGGTTTGGAGGGTATTTTCCTGCTGATCAACCTAAATATGCTATTGTTGTAGTTAAGCTTGATACAGACGAGAATTTAGCGAATGGTAGCGCAACAAAGGTAGTGAAAGATTACATTCAAAAAATGCTTGAAATAGAGCAGAAAGAAAATCCTTGATGAAATTAAATTATTTGAATATGGATATTTACTTCAAAAGAATAAACAAGCCATGGTACAATAAGGGTTGAATAAAAAAGTGGGGTGATTTGAATGAGAGACAATAAAGATAATAAGCCCTCTAGAGTAGCTTCTCGTTCTGAAAAAGTTGGTAAAAAAAGAAAAGCAAATAATATTTATAATATTCTTCTTGCAGTTGTGATTATTGCGATTATTATCGTTGGTTCTAGTATTTTCTTAGGTAATGATGATGAACAATCAGCTTCACCAAATGAAAAAACGTCACATGAAGAAAAAAACAATGATAATGTGGAAGAAGATAAAAATCAGAAAACAGAAGATGAGTCAAATGAAGATCCTGACGTAAATGTAGATGATGAATCAACAGATGAAGATGCCGATACTGAACATTCTGAAGATGAAAATACAGAAGAAGAGATTAAGCCAGAAGAAGGCGATGAAATTGTTGAAAGCAGCGATCCGAATGTAGAAGAAACGCGTGTAAACGAGAACTGGAAGCCTATAGGCACAGAGCAAAAAGGACAACACGTGACAACTTACGATGATACTTCTGTTGATTGGAAAGAGATGGAAAGAGCATTATCTTATGGTTCTGGTATTCCTGAAAGCGATATGACTGTACTGTGGTTAGGTAATGGAGGAGCTCCAGATAAAGCAGTAGGTACTGTTGCTCCGAAAGATCATAGTGCGAAATATAAAGTATATATTGAGTGGGTCGACGGTGAAGGATGGAAACCTTCTAAAGTTGAAAAACTAAAAAGTTAAATAAGGAAAAAGCATAATTACTTCTTCCAATTAAAAAGAGTAATTATGCTTTTTTATTTTTGAAATGAACGACGGCACTATATAATCTTCGACCATCTTCACTTACATACATTTGATGCGATACCGAATGTACGCATAGAAGTATGGATTTATTAAGATCTATTTGAGTTTGAATTTGTTTTTCTAAATCTTTTAAACTGGTCGCTTCAAAGAATTCCACTTTATCTTCTATCAAATCAAATGAAATGTTCATTGTAAGTATCCTCCACTATCATATTTCTAGAAAAATTATATCACGTTCATCAATTTTTTTCTTAGCGCAAACATGATTTTAATTCATAGTATGTTAATAAGAAAAATAAGAATGGAGTGGGGATTATGGGTAGAGAATTTTTGCATATATTTGAAGAATGGGCAAAGGATTACGACCAAACAGTCTCTGGAAAAGATGTAGAATATAAAGAAGTATTTAGAGGTTATGATGAAATCTTAGATAGAGTAGCAAGGGCATCAGTTGGCAATGTTCTTGAGTTCGGTGCAGGTACTGGTAATTTAACGGTGAAATTACATGATAGAGGACATAAAATTATTGTCATTGAGCCTTCCATTCCTATGAGGGAAATCGCTCAACAGAAATTACAGAGTGATCACATTTTGTTTGTTGATGGAGACTTCTTACAGTTCCCGAACTTGGAAAATATTGATTCAATTGTCAGCACGTATGCGTTTCACCACCTAACCGATAAAGAAAAAGCTTCCGCTGTGAAAGAATATGGTAAGTTGCTAGGTGTAAATGGTAAAATAGTGTTTGCAGATACGATATATGAAAGTAAAGAAGCTCATAGTAAAGCTATTGAGGATGCTGAAAAACAAGGTTTCTATCAATTAGCTAAAGACCTTCAAACGGAGTATTATACAACAATTCCTTATTTGCAAAGTGTATTTGAAAGCAATGGATTTTCAGTTACATTCAAACGTTGCAATGATTTTGTTTGGATTATTGAAGCCATTAAATTATAAGAGAAGGGTGTTAACTAGATGAAAATCGCAATCATTGGAGCAATGGAAGAGGAAGTACAAATATTACGAGAAAAGATGGAGAACGTACAACAAGAAGTAATCGCTGGTTGTGAATTTAACGTCGGTACACTAAATGGCGTAGACGTTGTTCTTTTAAAATCAGGCATTGGTAAAGTAAATGCAGCGATGTCTACAGCTATTCTTTTAGAGAAATATCAGCCAACAGCTGTTATCAATACAGGCTCTGCAGGTGGATATGCTTCTTCTTTAGAAGTGGGGGATGTGGTTATCTCTTCTGATGTCGTTCACCATGATGTGGATGTAACAATCTTTGGTTATGCATATGGTCAAGTTCCAAAAATGCCTCCTACATTTGTAGCTGATGAGAAACTGATCGAGGTAGCAGAAAGAGCGGCTAAAAACATTGAAGGTATGCAAGTAGCGAAAGGGCAGATTGCGACTGGAGATTCATTTATGAATGATCCTGTGCGTGTTGAATTTGTAAGAACGAAATTTACAGAGTTAATTGCAGTAGAAATGGAGGCAGCTGCAATTGCGCAAGTAGCTTATCAATTCGGTACTCCATTCGTTGTAATCCGTGCTCTTTCGGATATTGCTGGTAAAGAATCAAATATTTCATTCGATAAGTTTCTAGAAACAGCTGCAGTCAATTCATCTCAACTTGTAATGAACTTCATCGATGAATTAAAAGCATAAAAGAAAAAAGCTACCATATTTGGGTAGCTTTTTTCTATTTATTACATCTGCATTCTATTGAAAAATTATGTTACAGTGAAACAGAATATTTCGGGAGAGTGTAGGTGATGGGTGTGAAGCAGTCAGAAAATGGTGTGGTGTATCGAGAGAAAATGGTTGATTATAAGCACTATGGTTTTACGCTTTTATGTTTGAGTGTGTTCTTATACATCGGAACGTTCATTTCGATGAGTGAAGGTACAATTCATCCAGGAGTAATTGTGGCGCTTACATTACTACTGTTGAGTGGTTCTGCCCTTTTCTTTACTTTATCCATACGATATAAGAAGAAAACAATGAAGACAGATGAATAATTACTAATTTATAGTTAGCTCCTCTCTTTTTTAAAAAGATTGGAGCTTTTTTGTTTTTTAAGGATTTTACTAATTTGTTCATAAATCACACCAAGTAATTTATGGATAATATGGTAAAGTATGTTTATGGAAGATTGGAGGAATGCAATATGTTAATGATTGTTGGTTCATTAATTATTACTTCAGTAATTGGTATCATCATTGCAACCGAAATTAGTGTAGTAGATGCTTAAGATTAAAGATTTATATTAGTAATACAGATTCTTACTTGTTGTTTTATAAGACATATAAGAGTCTGTTTTTTTATGAAATAATAAACACCTAGCATAAAATACGCTAGGTGTTTATTACCTTGTTGATTTGACTCACATGGATAGATTGATGCGATTTATCCATGTCTAACTAGCGCTAAGACTCTTACTTCAAAACGAAACTAAAAGCAAGGAAGTTTAAGTGGGAGATT
>NZ_JBALMO010000056.1:33989-46558 GCF_036963345.1 Bacillus sp. JJ722 | reverse complement strand
AATGACAGGCAGTGCCCTTTTTTTATAGACATAATAGCTATTTCAATCATTTGTTTACTATTTACTTTGAAAACTTTATTGAAGTTGAAACGTAGAATAAGCATGGCAAAAAGCCGTACGAGATTTATAAATTCTTTAAGTATACAAAAATGCTAATAATAAATTGATACATGGCATATGACTAACTAAGGTTGTATGTGTCGAGTGTGACGAATATTTCACAAAGCTTACTTAGCTTTTTCGGTATAAAGATGTTACTTTTAAACTATATAAAAATATATTTCATTATGTATTTAAATAATATGGAATAGCATATATAAAAGACCATTAAGTAGAGGTAATGTATCATATGAATGAGGAGTTAATAACAAATGCCGATGAATGCTATCGGGTAGCGGAGCAGAGAGCTGCTCATTATTTTACAACATTATATGGACATCTCAAGCAACAAACTTATGTCTCTACCTTGACGAAAGATATACAAACTTGGAAATCTAACCATATTCATCGTCGATCAATATTCTCCTTTTTATTGCGTAGAAATGGAAAACCTGATTCAAAGTATTATCAGAAATATATTCAATGGCTGAATTCCACAGGAAAATTAGATAATTATCTTAATCGAAGCGTCGCTTACATTTTCATGAGGGATCTTGGAAAAGCCTTGGATTTACCTGATACACAAGCGCGTGTTCAACGTGCTGCTGACAGTTTGAAACAACAACTGCTTACAAAGAATCAAGGAGATGAACTAGAGACGTTCAGCATGGCTGGGCTGTATAGGTGGGCTCAAAAAGAAAGGATTGAATCTACCTTAATCTGGGTGATCAATAAAATAAGAACGGTATCTTCTCGTATTCCAGAGGGGATGGATGCTGAGCAAGCCCAGCGAAAGCTTATTAAACTTATTGGCGGGGTAGTCATGCATGTGATGGAGGAGATGGACGATGAAATATCTCCTAAAGAACGTAGCCGAAAACTTGAGGAAGCGATTAGGTTAGGATATTCCTATGGTCTAACCTATCCATTCATTGACGACCTTTTGGATTCTGAAGTTCTATCAGCAAAAGAGAAGAAACAATATTCGAATTTAATCGGTATGACACTTCTTACAGGCACTGTTCCGAGATTAGAAGGATGGTCTGGGAAAAACTTGGATTTAATGCGATATATTCATTTAGAACTTCGAAATGCTTTTGAATATATTAAGGCTCAACAGCGGCCGGAGACAAGCAAACATTTTTTCGAGCAATCTTATGTGTTTTTTCAGTCTCAAGAAGTGGATCGTGTAAAGGATTTAACAAATGCACAGTACACCAATGAAGAGCTTTATGTACCGGTCATTTTAAAATCTGCTTCTTCACGTTTGATTGTTCGTTCAGTCATCAGTGCAGATGAGGATGAGGGTTTTGACAATCGAACCTTCTTTTATGGCATATACAACCAGCTGGCTGATGATTTTGCGGATATGTTTGATGATATGAAGGCAGGTGCGGTAACACCGTATACTTATTATATGAAGTATTATGATAAGCGTACGGATTTAATAAATCCATATGAATTATATTGGACGGTAATCTCCTACTTGATTCATAACGTATATCATTCTGATCCAAAAGTTTGTGAGGTCATTTTGGATCGTGCCATAAACGGTCTGAAACGATATAAAGAACGATTGGGAATCGAAAAATACAATGAAGTCATGGGGGTATTAGCTTCTGGAAATCCACAGTTCAATCGCCTTATCCAGGATTTAGTGCAAAAAGTGGATGATGTGGATTTCTTTGATAAACTGCTTCGTGACCATATGCTTTCCGTTTTAAGGAATGAAAGGAAAGAACGGGAAGATTTTTTAGTCATGATTGAAACCGTGCGAGATGAGATTAACAGCAATCTTCATATTACTGCGGAGGACCATATTCCTTTCTTAAAGGAGCCGATCATTGACGCTGCCAACTACAGTCTCGATAGTGGTGGGAAACGTTTGCGACCAATTTTGACATGGGTTATGGGTATTAAAGGATATGGATTACATAAGGCGGCGATTGTGCCACTTTTGAAATCATTGGAATACATGCATACTGCGTCGCTAATTTTTGATGACCTTCCGTCTCAAGATAATGCACCCACTCGTAGAGGACGTGCAACTTTGCATGAAGAATACAACACTGCTATAGCAGAAATAACGGGGCTTTTTCTAACTCAGAAGGCTATTGAAGAACAAGCATCTTTAAAGCAATTTGATGCTGAGACAGTGCTTAATTTAATTCAATATTCGTCTCGGGTAGCAATGGATATGTGCAGGGGGCAGGCGATGGATTTGGAGTCTAAAGGGAAACCATTGACACTCGATCAATTGAATAGCATGTGCTTTTATAAAACAGGAATTGCATTTGAGGCTGCTCTTATCATGCCAGCCATTCTCGCTAATGCTAAAGAATCGGAAATGGAAGCTTTGAAAAAATTCTCCCGCCACGCTGGGATTGCGTTTCAAATTAAGGATGATTTGCTTGATGTGGAAGGAAATCGAACCATTCTTGGAAAACCGGTCGGACAAGATGCGGGGAATAACAGTTCAACTTTTGTTTCTATATTAGGTCGGGAAGCTGCTCGCAAAGAAATGTGGGATCATTATTGCTCTGCGACGGAAGCGTTGCAAGAGGTGCCACGCAATACCGCTTTTCTCAAGCAGTTATTGAATTATGTTGTAAACCGGGACCGTTAAAAAATAAGGGTAATATTGACAAGCTACTATATTTTTGATTTTGTTAGAATGGAATAGAGTAGTTGTTAGTATTACCCTTAATTAAAGCACGCAACTTAAATAACAAATAAAGGAATGTATCAATTTGAATATCATATTTGATTTGGATGACACAATTTATGATCAATTTTCACCTTTCCAACAGGCGTATGAGTTAACTTTTCATATTGATGAATCTATTGATATATATAAGCTATACATTGATAGTAGGAAATATAGTGAGTTTGTTTTTCATCTTACTGAAAATGGTGAAATGGATATCACTGACATGCATGCTTACCGAATTCAGGAAGCATGTAAAGAACAAGGTATAGTAGTAGATCGAGCAGATGCACTTACATTTCAAACGGAATATTTAAATCAGCAGTCCAAGATTACAGTTGTTCCTGAGATACAACAAGTGTTGAATTTATGTAAGGAACAAGGCATTGGGATTGGCATGATTACAAATGGTCCATCTCAGCATCAACGGATGAAAATGAAAGCACTAGGGCTTGAAAAGTGGTTTGAAAATGAGAGAATTATTATTTCTAGTGAAGTAGATTGTGCGAAACCGAACAAAGTTATATTTGAAATGGCAGAGAAGCAATTTGAACTAAACGTCAATGACACCTATTATATTGGAGATTCGTTTAGAAATGATGTTGTTGGAGCTATATCAGCAGGCTGGAAAATCATTTGGGTGAATCAAAGAAACCATGTTACGGATGAGTCGGAGTATACGCCTGATTACATTATTCATGATGTTACAGAATTAATGCCATTGGTTACTAGTTTAATAGAAAAGTGGAAGATGAAGCGCCTGTAAGAACTCGATCGACTCAACTAATAGTCAGTGGGTGATGGACGAAAACCTCCACCGATTAAAGTTTCAGTTTTGAGGTAGCCTCTTTTGCCAATTAACATGCCATAATAAAGATAAAATAACTTGTACAGGAGGAATCGAATGAAAGAAAACGAATATGACCATTTACTTAATATCAAGACAATTGGCGACCAAATGGGCTTTCATAAATCTTTTCACTATCATCGCTATGAACCAACACCTTATGAAGGATTGCAGAAGCTAACAGAATACATGCCTTTATCGAGTAAAGATCGCGTTGTCGATTTTGGCTGTGGAAAAGGTAGACTTAATTTTTTTGTTCATCATACATGTCAGGCTTCGGTGCTAGGGATTGAAATGGACGAGGGGTTTTATCAAGAAGCGCTCGCTAATTTAGCGAGTTATGGCAAGAAAGCATCAACTGAAAATATTCAGTTTCTCTGTTGCTTGGCGCAAGATTATGAAGTGAATCGACGGGATAACGTATTTTATTTCTTTAATCCGTTTTCGGTACAGATTTTTAGAAATGTCATCAATCAAATCTTACTTTCAGTTGAGCAGGCAAAGCGCGATATAACGGTCGTGTTTTATTATCCGTCTGAAGATTATTTATTCTTTATGGACAATCATCCTTCTTTTGAACGTAGTGGCGAAGTGGAACTATATAAGCGTGATGAGAATGAACGATTTGTTTTATACAAACTAGCCTATATATAAGAAATGGACGAATTAATTTGAAAAGTCGACAAATTATTGTTTGAAGCGGACGAATTAATCTAAAAAGTGGACAAAATACTGCATAAAGTGGACGAATTAAGAAGGAGCACTCCAATGGGGTTGCTCTATTTTTTTGGATATATGACAAATGTCATATATCGACTATGACACGTATGTCTGCAAAAATTAGTACCTAGTCATTATAATGGTTTTAATAAACAATGGGAGAAGGGTTTAGTGGATGATGACAAAACAAACTCAAAAGTTGAAAAGCTTACGTAGTCAAGTGGCTCCTTATGAGAAATCAGATACATCTAGGAGCGTCAAACAAATGTTGAATACATTTATACCATATGTATTGCTATGGTATCTAGCGTACGAAAGTCTTTCGATTTCATACGCGCTTACTTTTGCGATTTGTGTAATCGCAGCGGGTTTTTTAGTTCGTATCTTTATCATCTTTCATGATTGCTGTCATGGATCATTTTTTAAGAATAGACGATTGAATCAAACGATTGGGACGATAACGGGTATTCTTACGTTCTTTCCATTTAAGCAATGGCAACATAGCCATAATGTGCACCATGCATCAAGTGGGAACTTAGATAAACGTGGCATAGGTGATATATGGTTTCTTACTGTCGATGAGTATTTAGCGGCTTCATTTTGGCAGCGAGTAGCGTATCGTTTATATCGAAATCCGTTAGTGATGTTTGGCATAGGTCCGATTTACGTGTTTTTAATTACGAATCGCTTTAATCGTAAAGGGGCAAAGCGTAAGGAACGTTTAAATACGTATTTAACGAACTTAGGGATTGTAGCGATGGCTGCGGTTATGTGTTATGCATTTGGATGGGAAACATACCTTTTAGTTCAAGGGCCGATTTTCTACATTTCGGGTATTTTAGGAATTTGGTTGTTCTATGTGCAACATACATTTGAAGATACGTACTTTGTTGAGAGTGAAGAATGGGAGTATGTGAAGGCTGCTGTTGAAGGAAGTTCGTTCTATAAGCTACCAAAAGTTCTTCAATGGTTGACGGGTAATATTGGATATCATCATGTACATCATTTGAGCCCACGTGTGCCGAACTATAAGCTTGAAGCTGTTCACGATTACACAACGCCTTTACAACATGTACCAACAATTACACTTGCAACAAGCTTGCAATGTTTGAAGTTTAAATTATGGGATGCAAAACGAGATCGATTCGTAACTTATAAAGAAGTCAAGACAAAACCGTCAGAAGAAAGTAGCCCAATTAAGCCTAAATTTAAAAAAGTAACATAAACTAAAATTCGAATGAATAACTGATTCAAGTGTTTTAACAAGTCAATATATGAAATGAAATGGTAATATGTAGGGAAAGAAGGATTTAGAGAATATTCCTAAGCCAAGAATGGGGTTTTGATAGATGATTAAAAGGCAAATTGCTCTCTTGAGGCAAAAGAACAATGGCATTTCCCCTTATATTTGGACAATTCTTTGCATTTTACCATTTTATTTTATATTGCAATCATCATCTACGGTAGCAATCATAATCGGTATTTTACTGACGGTTATATTCTTTATTTGTTATCGCTTTGCTTTTATTGCTAAAGATTGGTCGATTTACATTTGGACTTTTATTTTAATAGGTATTTCAGTTACTGCTACGATTGCATTTAGTTATGTATATTTTGCCTTTTTTATAGCCTATTTTGTAGGAAGTATTAATAAGCTTGTCACTTTTCGAGTATTGTATTTTGTGCAGATCATTGCAATATCGATTTCGATTAACTTTTCTTTTATACAGAAAGACCCTTTATTTGTGACGCAAATACCATTTGTTGTTGTTACATGGTTGAGTGCTTTTCTTTTGCCATTCAGTATTCGCAGTCGCAATGAACGAGGCAAACTTGAGATGAAGCTTGAAGATGCGAATAAGAAGATTGCTGAATTGGTGAAACTAGAAGAACGTGCACGAATCGCCCGTGATCTTCACGATACGTTAGGACAAAAGCTATCTCTTATTGGTTTAAAGAGTGACCTGGCAAGAAGGTTAATATCATCTAATCCCGATCAGGCGCGAAGTGAATTAAGAGATGTGCAACAAACTGCACGAACGGCTCTTAATGAAGTGCGTACCATGGTATCTTCTATGCGTGGTATTCGGTTAAAAGACGAAATTGTTCGCATTCAGCAAATACTAGATGCTGCTCAAATTCATTTTACACGCGTAGGTGAGTTTAAATTAAAGAAAGCAACACTATTAACAGAGAATATTCTTAGTATGTGTTTAAAAGAAGCTGTGACCAATGTCGTGAAACATAGTGGTGCAAGAAACTGCTATATATCAATTGAACAATCGTGGAAAGAAATTGTGTTAACGATTCGTGATGATGGAGAATTTAAAGATTCTGCTGCATTCTTTGAGAAAGGTCACGGTCTACGTGGTATGAAAGAGCGGTTGGAATTTGTGAATGGTAGTTTGGAAGTTTGTTTAAAAGAAGGAACGGCCATTATTGTAAGAGTTCCAAAAGACGTAAAGCAGACAGAGAAGGAGGAGAGTTCATGATTACAATAGTAATTGCTGAGGATCAGAAAATGCTATTGGGAGCCTTTGGATCACTTCTTAGTTTAGAGGAAGATATGCAAGTAGTTGGCAAGGCTTCAAATGGGGAAGAAGCAATAGCTCTTGTAAAAGAATATCAACCAGATGTCTGCATCATGGATATAGAAATGCCCGGTAAGTCGGGGCTTGAAGCGGCTGAAGAGTTGAAAGGACATGGTTGTAAGGTCATTATTTTAACGACTTTTGCCCGTACAGGCTATTTCCAAAGAGCGGTGAAAGCAGGCGTTAGTGGATATTTATTAAAGGATAGCCCTAGTGAAGAGCTGGCTAGCTCGATAAGAAGCGTGATGGCAGGAAGGCGAATTTATGCACCTGAACTAATGGATGATTTGTATGGTGAAGAAAATCCGCTTACTGATCGAGAGA
Source organism: Bacillus sp. JJ722 (assembly GCF_036963345.1). Classification (NCBI taxonomy): domain Bacteria; kingdom Bacillati; phylum Bacillota; class Bacilli; order Caryophanales; family Bacillaceae; genus Bacillus; species Bacillus sp. JJ722. Next base: position 39,270 of record NZ_JBALMO010000056.1, on the reverse strand, counting down.
AAGAAGTATTAGAACTTGTAGCGAACGGTAAAAATACGAAAGAAATTGCAAATGAGTTAAGCATTAAGGCGGGAACTGTCCGGAATTATATCTCTACTATACTTGATAAACTTGAAGTGAAGAATCGTATTGAAGCCATTACGCAGTCAAAGGAAAAAGGCTGGTTTAAATAATGTATTTAGAAAGAATCGCAGAAGATCATTTTGCGATTCTTTTACTTTCCAGATGTTTTTTCTTTTTCAATTCATGATAGAGATCCTGAAGTCTATAAAAGCTTCTATTTCTTCCTGAAATTATTTAAAAATAATACATAATAAAAACAAATAGTGGATACTTCTTTTTATTGACGATAGTCTTTAACCTTGTTAAAATGCTTTAAACGGTACAGAAGAACCAAAATAAAATACTTCAAAAACATATATTAAAAACTCGTATAATCTTGGAAATATGGTCCAAAAGTCTCTACAAACTACCGTAAATAGTTCGGCTACGAGAATAGTAGAATAAAGCATCGCTTTCTTTCTTTTGAAGGCGATGCTATATATTTATCTTTCATAAGCATACCTCATAAAAGACTCTACTATTCTTCCTTGCCTGCTTACAAATTAGGAGGAAGAATTCATGATGAACTCAACATTATTACAAACACAAATACAAGCAGCTAGAAGCGTGATTCTCTCTGAGCTTGTCATAAAAAACGTTAAGATTGTTAACTTGTTTACAGATGAAATGGAACAAGCTGATGTAGCTATTCACAATGGCAAATTCGTTGGAATTGGTAGCTATGAAGGCGTAAAGGAAATTGATGGTTCATCTTATACGATGGTACCTGGATTAATTGATGCCCATGTGCATATAGAATCGAGCATGTTATCGCCATCCCAATTTCAGAAAGTTGTATTACCAAGAGGAGTTACAACGATTGTGACAGATCCACATGAAATTGCTAATGTAACAGGAACAAAAGGCATTGATTGGATGTTAAAAGACAGCGAAGGCTGTATGTTGAATTATCGTTATCAATTACCATCTTGTGTTCCAGCAACTTCATTTGAAGATAATGGTGCTATTCTGTCTGCTGAAGATTTAGCTGCTTATTATGGTGAAAAACTTGTTTTAGGATTAGCGGAAGTGATGGACTTCCCTGCAGTATTATCAGGTCAAGAAGCCATGATGGATAAGCTAACAAGTGCTATCAATCATAATGTACCAATCGATGGTCATGGTGCTGGCTTAAATGGGAAGGATATCAATGCCTATTTAACAGCAGGTATAACAACTGATCACGAGTGCGTTAAACCTGAAGAAATGATTGAGCGTGTTCGTCGTGGTATGTATGTGATGCTTCGTGAGGGCTCTGCTGCTCGTAATTTACATGATTTATTAAAAGGCTACCGTAAAGAGATTTCGAATCGTTTACTTTTCTGTACGGATGATAAACACATAGATGATTTACTTGAAGAAGGTAGTATCGACTTCCATGTTCGTGAATGTTTGAAAGCAGGTATAGACTTATATTCAGTATTACGAATGGCTTCTTTAAATACGGCACAATGCTACAACTTAAAAGGCAAAGGAGCAATTGCTCCTGGGTATGACGCAGACTTTATATTATTAAATGATGTGGATACTTTTGATGTGGCATCTGTTTGGGTAAACGGTATACAGTATGAAAAGTTAGAGAAACAAGATGAAGATGTGGAATTTGAGAACACAGTTGTGTTAGGAAGCTATCATAAAGATCATCTTCAATTACCAATGGCGAGTGAACGAGCTAGAGTGATCGAGATTATCCCGAATTCGATTGTAACAAAGAATGCTGAATATACTGTTCCAGTTCATGACAGCTTGTTTGTCTCTAATACGGAAAAGGATTTTGTCAAAATAGCAGTTGTAGAACGCCATAAAGGTTTAGGTAGTGTAGGAGTTGGTATTGTAAAAGGCTTCCGTTTACAAGCTGGTGCTGTAGCTACAACAATTGCTCATGATTCACATAATATTATTTGTATCGGTACGAACGATGAAGATATGGATGTTGCAATTCGTGAATTAGAACGTATTGGTGGCGGAATAACGGTTGTAAGCGAAGGTAAGGTCTTGTCTTCGTTATCTTTACCAATAGGTGGCTTGATGACAACTGTTTCTCCAGAACAATTGAATGCTGATTATAGCAACCTGATCAAAGAATTGTCTCATCTAGGAATTACAACAGAGTTTTCCCCATTGCTGACGTTATCGTTCTTAGCGCTACCTGTTATTCCTTCTTTGAAATTAACGAATCAAGGATTGTTTGATGTAACGACATTTAGTTTTGTTGATGTAAGTATATAAAATTATGTACAAAAATTAGGTAACCTGGCACGGGGTTACCTAATTTTTTTTACCTATTTTTCAATAAATGTAATAAAACAGGCTTATTACATAGTACTTTGTCATCCTATGACACATATAGATACAGTGAATATATGATGGGAGGTTAGTAAGGATGAATAAAGATTTGCTACTTTCTTTAGTCGGGAAAATAGTCAAGGTTGATAGAGGTGGCCCAGAGTCCCGTGTCGGAAAGTTATTAGGAGTGGAGAAAGATCACTTCGCACTTCTTACTGAGCAAGATGGTGTTGTTTATTATTTAACACACCATATTAAAAGCGTAACTGAAAATGCAAAGAAAGGCCTGCAGTTCAAAGAAGAAGAAGTAACAGAAGAGGTTGTTACATTCCACTCTGCAATTGATTTCAAAAACTTATTAAATGGTTTGAAATATCGCTGGGTAAAAATCAATCGTGGTGGCCCAGAGTCTTTTGAAGGTGTATTAGACAATGTGAATGATGATTTCGTTACGGTTGTTGCTAACGAGGAAGTAATCAGAATGTCTATGTTCCATGTTCGTAATATCAGTTATGACAGTAAAAAGAAAAAAACAAATGATGATGAAAGTAAAAATAAAGAAGGTAAGAGGAAAGAAGAAAGACGAAAAGAGTAATTGAGTGTGAGTTTAGTTAGTCTCATCTCTTGTCGCTTCTGATAAACAAGAAGCGACAAATCACGTATAAGGAGGATGAACAAAAAGTGAGTGGACAAAATTTCTCAGAAACTTTACGTCAATTTATAGGCTTTAAAATTGGTATGTTTCTAAATAGTGGCCAATTTGTTGAAGGAACTTTACTGGATAGTACGGGCGACCATATTGCTTTAGAAAGTAATTCGAAAATTGTTTATTATGCTAAAAATCAGATTCATGCTCTTTCCAAAAATACAAAGAACTTTGAACCAACTACTTCATTGGATATGCCAATAAGTAATCCAAAGCAAATACAAGATGTGCTTTGCAAATTAAAATACAATTGGGTCACCATTACAAGCTTGAATGACCAGACATTTGCAGGCTTTCTAAGTCGAGTTTACAATGATCACGTCGTTTTAATTAATAAAGAAGATCAGCTTATCGTCCCAAAGGTATCTATTCTAAACGTCCAACAAGGTGAAGGGCAAGAGAAATCCGAAGAGAATAGTAGCAATCAATCACAGGATAATAAACAAGCAGACGGGAACAAACAAGCAGATGGGAACAAAAAAGGTAAAGGTAACAAAGAAGGAAAACGGGAAAAAAAAAATGAAGAATCAAGCGGACAGTATGTAAATAATAATGATCCATATTTCCCCAGAGAAAGTGGCAATGGCATTCATCGGAAAAATAGAAAACACGAGTCTTCGAATGATTGTAGCTTTATGGACCAAATAGCAAAAAGAGCTATGTTAGAAGCACAGTTCTGTTCATTGAAAAAGCAGGCAGAGAGAAATATGTGTCGTGCAGCGCATAGTTGCTGCTTATCTTGTGGGGAAAGAGAGAAATTAGAAACACAATATCATTCTTTAATGAAACATGCTAGTCGGGGATGCCAATGCCTAAGAGATTGCTGTTAAGATTTAAATATATAATGAACATCTTGGATAAGCAGTTTAAATTAAATTTATTGTGAGTTTCAATATCAAAAAGAAGGTGGGAAAGTGAGTAAAATCTTTCAAAGCCTAATCGGAGAAATGGTGCAAATAGAGGTTTCAGGAAAGAAAATTTTTAATGGTACAGTCATAGATATTGGTAGCGACATCATTGTTATATTCGATGGTACAGATTATATATATATGCCTATCGTTCATATGAAAAATCTACAGCTTGGAGATAAAAAGGAGAATAATATTGATTCTCCAACGAATGTACCTGGAATTTCTGTAGATAAAGAGCTATCGTTCCGGAAGGTTTTAACAACTGCAAAAGGGATGTTCGTAGAAATTTATATAGCAAGTAATCAATCTATACATGGTTACGTAACAAGTATAATGAATAATTATTTTGTTTTCTATTCACCGATCTTTAAAACAATGTATGTGACTTTAAACCATGTGAAATGGTTAATTCCTTATCCGAATGATAAACGCCCATATGGTTTAGATAATCAGAATCTTCCTGTTCAACCTGCGAATCTTTCATTAGCAAGAACTTTTGAGATGCAAGTGGAACGATTAAAAAATGAAGTAGTTGTTTTTGATATGGGAGAAACGAAAAATCTGATTGGGAAGATTAATCGATTGGAAGATAATATTGTTGAGCTACAAATCGCGAGAGATTATCCAGTTTATTTAAATCTCCATCACATCAAAAGTGTACGCAAGGTTTAAATAGATGATGAAAACAAATAATTCTTTAAGAGAGCATCCTATGTTGGATGCTTTTTCATAGCTGCTTTCATTTTACAAATATACATAGGACACTTCAATGTTTATTGGAGTAGTTTACTTATTCCTAACTTGAAAAGTTATATTAAATAAATAATATGGATAATTCATGTTGAATAACAAGCATATCATACGTGTTATTTTGAGAAATTTCTAGCGAGTTTTGCTAGTTATCCACATAACTAAGTTACTTAACAAATATGAATTAACAAACTTATCAACATATTCACAATTTAGAATAATAATTTTTTGTTGATAGTTGTCGAAAAAATAACTCTAAGAATGAGTTATCCAGTGATTATTCACACTATTCACAATGTTGTGCGTAAGTTATACACAATCTTATTCGAACAGAGGATAACTTGTATTGTAATAAAGTTTATAATTGAAAAACTTTTTTGATATACTTTCAATTAATTGTGAATATGTGTACTAAGTGAAAAGAGGTTGTTTCGTTAGAACAACCTCTTAATTTTTTTATATATACACTTTATCCCGTTCAACTGGTACTAAGACTTCCACTTCAAGACGAATGTAAAAGCGAAGA
>NZ_JBALMO010000056.1:30817-33927 GCF_036963345.1 Bacillus sp. JJ722 | reverse complement strand
TAATAATCGGTGGGGGATGGACGAACACTTCCACCGATTAAAGTTTCACTTTATCGCTTTTGGCCATCGAATCCTCCTGCACGGTCTGCCATTCTAAATTCACGTCCGTATAAAACCTCTTGCGTAGTGGTTAACTTATTTTTCATTTTTTCTTTTTTCTTCTTATCCAAGGTGATCACTCCTTCATTGGTTTCTACCATTTTTTCCGTAAACATGATAAATCATTCAATTTTAATGTAATAAATCTTGAAGAGCTTCTTGAAGTGAGGAGAAGCAAAATGAATATCCATGTTGATTTAATTTATTGGGTAAAACCTTCTGACCTTCTAGAACGAGTATGCTCATTTCTCCAAGTGCCAAATTCAATAAAGGAGCTGGAGCAGGCATCCAATGCGGGCGATTCATTACCGATGAAATTGTTTTACCGAATGATTTCATTGTTTCTGGATTTGGTGCAGTGAAATTAACAGCACCGTATATCGATTGATGATCCATGCAAAATAGAGTTGCTTTCGCTACATCATTTATATGAATCCATGATAACCACTGTATGCCGCTTCCAACAGTTCCTCCACCAAATAATTTATAAGGTAGCAACATACGTGGTAAAGCACCATCTTCTCTACCTAATATAACACCGAAGCGCATGCATACAGTTCTAACGCCTAAAGCTTCGACTTGCATGGCTTGATGTTCCCACTGATAAACTGTATCAGATAAAAAATCAGTAGGTGATACGATGTCTTCTTCTGTATAGATGTTAGTGTTGGAAGTCCCGTAATATCCAACGGCACTCGCATTTAATAAAGTATGTGGTTTAGTGGTCATACTAGCAATAATCCGCTTGATTTCTGCTGTTGTATGTAACCGACTATCTAAAATGCGTTTTTTTCTTGAAGCGGTCCATCGTCCGCTATTCAATGATTCACCTGCAAGATTGATGATAACTTCTACACCTTCTAGCTGTTTTTCAGGTCGATCACCATTGTTCAGCCATTGGACATAAGTAATATTTGGAATCGTGTTTATACGTGAGGTGTTCCTTGTAAGTATATAAATATGATGATGATTGGCCAGTAATTCAGCTGTAATTGCTTTACCTACAAAACCACTTCCCCCAGCAATTGCTACTTTCATAGTAAATCCCTCCGTGTTTTTTTTCTCTATATCAACAGACGACAAAACAGTTAGTATGCTACAGTTAATAGAGAGGTGAGTAATTTGATAACCATTACGAAAATCGCTGTCGGAGTTAAGAATAAAAATCGTTACAATATTTATATAGATCGAGGCAAAGGTGAAGAATACGGTTTTAGTGTAAGCGAAGATGTTCTAATTAAAATGGACTTAAAAAAAGGTATGGCAATAGACGACTTAGATCTTATGGAAATTACATACCAGGAAGATATGCAAAAAGGCTTTTCAGATGCTCTTCATTATTTAGCACATCGTATGCGTTCAGAAGCAGAGGTCGTTCGTAAGTTAAAAGAAAAAGAATATGAAGACCATATCATTAAAGAAGTGATTCATAAGTTATATGCATTAAAGTTCTTAAATGATGAAGAATTTGCTATTGCACTAGTAAATACCCGAATGAACGCAGCTGATAAAGGACCTGTTATTATTGCTCAAGAGCTGAAACAGAAGGGAATTAGTGATTCATATGCAGAAGCTGCACTTCAGCTTTATTCAAAGGAAAAGCAAATTCAACATGCAGAGAAACAAATCCTTAAGCTTGTTAAAACCAAAAAGAATGCATCGACCATAGAATTAAAAAGAAAAGTCGAGCAAACTCTCATTAGAAAAGGCTACTCTTCTTATATAATAGAAGAAGCATTAAATAATATTCAGATTTCTCAAGATGATGAACAAGAATGGAACTCCATAAAGATTAATGGAGACAAAGCATTAAGAAGATATAGTAAGTATACAGGATATGAATTCGAACAAAAAATGAAAAGCGCTTTATATCGTAAGGGATTTTCAATTGAATTGATTGAAAGATATTTAGAAGAAATTCAACAAGAGATAGGGGAATAACAAATGTCAGAAAAACGATATAGTACGATGTCTATGTATGAATTACAACAAGAATTGGCTTATCTTCATGAAAAAGCTCGCAAAGCGGAGCAAATGGGAATGGTTAATGAATTTGATGTGCTTGAACGAAAAGCGATTATGGTTAAAGCGTACATGTTAGACCCAAATGACTTTGTTAAAGGTGAAATTTACGGAATACAAGGGGACCCAGGTACATATTTCAAAGTAGAATATTTAAATGGTGTATTCGCTTGGGGCTACCGTTTAGGTGGAAGTGGAAATGAAGAAGGGGTTCCTATCTCTGTTTTAGAGATATTGAAAGAAGAAAAAGTAGAAGAATAAGCCTCTGCGAAGGCTTATTCTTCTTATCTAACCAGCGCTTATAAATTCGGTTTTCCAAACAGAAGTTTAGATGATGGAAGTGAATTGCTGGATAGAAGTCGATTGATAGGATAACACCAACCGAACTTTCATTTTAGGAACGTTTTCGGGTTTCACGTTCTAAAATAATGAGGGGCTGCGTTTGCTGTGTTTGCCCATTTACTTGAGCTTTCGCATGTTTAGCATTCGACCAAGTGCTGTTAAATGGACCGTTATAGCTGTGATCATGAAGTTGATAGCGTTTGTTTACCATGATTCAACCTCCGAACAAATAATTTAATTTGTTTGTTGATCTTCTACTCGTTGTGAAGAAGCTAACATGCGCTCCTGTGGATGAGTATTTATACTTCCATCAGCTCTCTTAGAGGCATATTCTGCTTTAGCTCTAGGCTCCCCACCAAAGCGATTAACAGCTGGGAAATTTCTGGCTTTATTACGCATAAACATTTTCCCCCTTAAGAAGATGTGTCGAGACATCGACATCTACTTATTTACGCGAGTTCATTCGCGTATTACTAGTTTGAGCAAAGTAGATGAAAATATGGTCTGTAAATAATGGGGATTACTGTGCATAAAGGAAATGGAGTTAGAAAAAGGGTACTAAAGTAAGTTCAAACTTGCTTTAGTACCCTTTTTTTTACGGGGCTAAACGGGCGCTTCCGCTTTTCTATATTGTCTAGCTCCAGCGC
>NZ_JBALMO010000056.1:1756-30689 GCF_036963345.1 Bacillus sp. JJ722 | reverse complement strand
TATCTCAGTCGGAGGGCTCCAGTCTATACAGAGCAAAACGGGCGCTTCCGCTTTTCTATTGTGGTAAGACTTTTAGTTTCTTTTGTAGTTTCTCTTCACTGAAAACCCAACCGGTGTATGAGTTGGTAATATTCAGGTCACGATCTAAACGAACAACAGCCACGAAAGGATAGTGTCCATTACTTCGGTACCTTAAATCAATGAACTTAACTTCATAATGATATTCGCTTTCGTCAATTTCAAATCGATAGACGGGTGAAAAGGACAGGAAAGCAGATAAGTTTTTGTCATGCTTTGCAATATCTATCGCTGGATGATCCGGTAAAGGAATTCGGTCAAATTGGTCAAAAATAGTGATATGCCCGTTCTGAGAAAGCGCTACGTAATAATATTGTTCAGTTATAACTGCAACTTTCCATTTATGATATCGGAGAGTTGGAGAAAGGATGATTTTTCGGGCGCCTGGGATCTTCAATTGAACGGCTGCTTTAACACGTCTTTGCTCTTTAAATCGCGCTATATAATAGAAAAACATAACGATATATACAAGCAAGAATGTATAACCGGGATGTGCACCAAATGCCCATAGCATTAATCCAACGACATGAAATCCGAAGATGAAAGGATCGAATGTATTGATTACTCCAAGTGCAATCCATTTAGAGCTTAATGGCCGCAATGCTTGAGTTCCATAGGCGTTAAATATATCAACGAATACGTGTATGAACACAGCGGCAAATGTCCATAACCATAAGTGTAAAAGGTTTGATTCGGGAAATATAGCATACAGGACAAATGTGATTAACACTGGCCAAAGTAAAACAGCTGGAATAGAGTGTGTTCTACCTCGATGATTTCTAATATATATCGCATTGTTACGAATCTTTAATACAGTATCAATATCAGGCGCTTGGGAACCGATGATGGTTCCAAACAAAATAGCTTGTGCCGTTATCGGACTATGTGCGACAACTGGATCAAGCGTCGCTAATGCTCCAAGTCCAAATCCCATTACTACATGTGTAGCAGTATCCAATGGTCGCAACCTCCTTACTGATGCTAGCCTTAGTTTTTGAAGGATAGAGCAGTAAATTTGATGAATCTAAATTATAGGAAATCGTTTTTTGGTCAGATGATTCCATTAGTATTGTGTTAACAATTTTAGTATAGTAAGAACCATGATAAGTGTGAATCTATAAATGCTTCGCCTTAATAGTAATATGCCTATAAAGGTGAGAAAGTAAGTCATATTGAATAAATTCTTATGGGAAAACTTCTAGCTAAATTGTAACACGTTTAGTTTAATTAGTAATTCTAATCTCTTATTGTATTCCCTTTTTTATTGAATATGTAACATCACGGAGGAACTATTTTGTACGAGATCAAAACTTTGAACGATTTTAAAATTGAAGAATTTCAACGAGATTTAATACAATGGTTTGAACAAGAGCAACGCAGTTTGCCATGGAGAGCGGATCGAGATCCTTATAAAGTGTGGGTTTCGGAAATCATGTTACAACAAACCCGTGTAGATACAGTAATTCCTTATTTTAACCGCTTTATGGAATGGTTCCCAACGCTACAAGATTTTGCAGATGCAGATGAGGAAAAAATCTTAAAAGCATGGGAAGGTCTTGGATATTATTCACGCGTGCGAAATTTACAAAGCGCTGTTAAAGAAGTGAAAGAAAATTACGGTGGTGTTGTCCCGAATACTCACAGTGAAATTATTAGCTTGAAAGGTGTAGGTCCATATACAGCAGGAGCTATACTAAGTATTGCCTACGGTATTCCAGAGCCAGCTGTTGATGGGAATGTCATGCGTGTTCTTTCACGAATATTGCTCATTAAAGAAGATATAGCTAAACCAAAGACAAGGAAAGTTTTTGAGGATGCTGTACGAGCAATCATTTCACATGATAATCCATCATACTTTAACCAAGCGTTAATGGAGTTAGGAGCATTAATTTGTACACCAGGCAATCCTGCGTGTATGCTTTGTCCTGTTAGGGAACACTGTGTAGCTTTCTCTGAAGGAGTTCAATCAGAGCTTCCAATAAAAATCAAAGTAACGAAAACGAAAAAAGTAAAGCTAATTTCAGCGATATTGAACGATAAGCAAGGAAGAATTCTTGTTCAAAAGAGACCACCTAAAGGTTTATTGGCAAATTTATGGGAATTTCCTAGCTTTTCTTTTGTTCAGGAGCAAAGCGTCAATAAGAATCTATATGAGGACGCTTTTGTTCTTGACTATAACAGTCGTGTGATACTTGATATGCCAAAATTGACTGAGATTCAGCATGTATTCTCGCATTTAGTATGGGATCTATCAGCTTTTACAGGACTAGTACAAGAAGAACTGAGTCCTGAAATCATGGAAAAATATCGCTTGAGATGGGTCACAGAACAAGAGATGTCAGAGCTAGCTTTTCCTGTGCCATATCAAAAGATGTTTAGCGCCTATCAGGAAGCAGAATAATTAGAGCAGATAGCTCCATAATAGATTAATCAACAATTAGGTCTGTGTCGTGGGTATAGTCCGCCTCGTTGTGTTGGAACCCACCTCTGTTTTGAATTTCTTTTATGATTTGTTTGAGGATGGACTGTCCTTGAACATTTAAATAAGGTAACATTTGTTGGAGAGAGTGGTGAAAGTACTGCAATTCACTGTCTTTCCAATCTTTCTTTTGAAGTAATGAAAGTTCAGTTAAGTCTCTGCTGACATACATGTTATTAACTCCTTCTTATATAAGATTGGATTGATTCCATGTCTTAAGAAATTTTTTAAAAAGATAATAAAGTTTGAATTTAGACAAGTGTCTAGCTCCAGCGCCTATCGCCTAGCGTACTTCAGGCCTTCTTTCTACGATAAGTCAACGGAGAAATGCGGAATCGATTCGCTTATCAGCTCATCGTGTTTCCTTTATCTCAGTCGAAGTCCCTCCAGTACGTAGGTCGATGAGCAAGGCGCTTGCGCTTTTCTACTAATATGAGCAGAGATTCTGCAAATTATGATAAAAAATAGTTGTTAATAGAAAGGATGAAGAAGATGACTAATAAAGTTGCACTAATTACAGGAAGTAGTAGAGGTATTGGAAAACAAACAGCTATTCGTCTTGCAAAAGCAGGCTATGACATTGTGATTAATTATGCCCGCAGCAAGTCGGCGGCGCTTGAAGTTGTAGAAGAGATTGAAAGCTTAGGAAGAAAAGCGCTATTAATCAAAGCGAATGTTGGTGATGTAAAAAAAATTAAAGCCATGTTCGAAACGATTGATGAAACATTTGGTAGACTTGATATTTTAGTGAATAATGCAGCGTCAGGTGTACAAAAACCAATTGTTGAACTAGAGGAAAATCATTGGGATTGGACAATGGGTATTAACGGAAAAGGCGCTTTATTTTGTGCAAAAGAAGCAGCTAAGCTAATGGAAAAAAGCGGCGGTGGACAAATTGTAAATATCAGTTCACTTGGGTCGATTCGATATTTAGAAAACTATACAGCTGTTGGTGTATCAAAAGCAGCTCTTGAAGCATTAACGAGATATTTAGCGGTTGAATTCGCACCGATGAATATTCGAGTAAATGCTGTGTCGGGGGGAGCTGTTGATACAGATGCATTAAAGCATTTCCCAAATCGTGAGGAGTTGTTAAAAGAGGCAGCAGCTAGTACGCCAGCAGGTAGAATGGTGGAGATTGATGATATGGTCAATACAATTATGTTCCTCCTATCAGAAGATGCAAGTATGATTAGAGGCCAAACAATCATCGTTGATGGTGGGATATCTTTACTTGTTTAACAGTTAATACCAATTTTATTTTTGAGGATATTACTTTACGCTCTTGGTTACATTAATGAGCGTGGAGGTGATATTAATGGCAAACAAACAACAAACACAAACAGGTACAAACATTCAACAAGTTAAACAACAAAACGCTGGTGCATCTAGTACTTCTAGTAGCTCAAGTTCATATGGAACTGAGTTCGCTAGTCAAACAGACGTGGCAAAAGTAAAACAACAAAACCAACAATCTGCAGCTAAAAAATCTCAAGCTTCAGGTCAAAGCAGCCAACAATAACAACGAGTTATTGTGATGCCTAAAGGTGTGTGATTTTCTCCTTTCTCTCCAAGAGATGTGGTGAAAATCCACACCTTTTTCTATCTATTCGCACATCTACTTTTCTTTTTCTTACTCATTGGTTTTAAATTTGCTCCTTAATCGCTATAATAATTAGTAAGATTAGTGATATAGAAGAATTTGTATAGTTGGTTGAAGGAACTTGGTCGATGATGTTGATTAGAAAGTAGGGATAATAATATGAAGATCCCCATGGAAGGAGATACTATTCAGATTCACAGTTACAAACATAACGGCCATATCCATCGTATATGGGAAGATACAACGGTGTTGAAAGCAACACAAAATCTAGTAATCGTAGCGAACGACAGGGTGCGAGTAACGGAGTCGGATGGACGCTCGTGGATTACCCGTGAGCCAGCAATTTGTTACTTTCATTCGCAAGTTTGGTTCAATGTGATTGGCATGTTAAGAGAAGATGGAGTCTACTATTACTGTAATATTAGTTCACCATTCGTGTACGATCATGAAGCATTGAAATATATTGATTACGATTTAGATATTAAAGTGTATCCTGATATGACATTTCAGTTACTAGATGAAGATGAATATGAGAAGCATAGTTTGGAAATGGGTTATCCAAGTGAGATTGATGCTATTTTAAAGAAAAATGTAAAGCAACTTATTTTTTTAATTCGCCAACAAAAAGGACCGTTTTCTGCAGATTTTGTTGATATGTGGTATGAACGTTACTTAACATATCGGTAAATTAACAAAACCTGAAGCCTGTTGAAGTGACAACAGGTTTTTTAGTGTTTATGATGAAGGGATAAAATAGGATAGCTAATGCAATATATAAAGAAAAAAAAGGATGAAATAGATGGGGAGTATTCGTCGTTATTTACAGTGGGTAAAGCCGTATAAATGGCCGATTATTGGTACGATTATTATTGGGATTATAAAGTTTGCTATACCATTATTAATTCCATTATTAATTAAATATGTAGTAGACGATATTATTGGTAATGAAGCTTTATCAGTAGCTGCTAAACAAGAGAAATTATTGATGATTATGGGAATCATGCTCGTTGTTTTTGTCATTATGAGACCGCCGATTGAATATTATCGACAATACTTTGCCCAATGGGCAGGTAGTAAAATTTTGTTTGATATTCGTAATCAGTTGTTTACTCATATTAACAAGCTTAGCTTCAAATATTATAGTAATACGAGAACAGGTGAAATTATTTCACGCGTTATAAACGATGTAGAGCAAACGAAGAACTTTGTCATAACAGGGTTGATGAATGTTTGGCTTGATGTGGCAACTATCTTTATTGCTGTCATGATCATGTTTACGATGGATGTTAAGCTAACGCTTGTATCCCTTGTTTTATTTCCGTTTTATGCGTTGTCAGTACGTTATTTTTTCGGGAAATTAAGAGGGCTAACGAGAGAGCGTTCACAAGCATTAGCAGAAGTACAAAGTTACTTACATGAACGAGTTCAAGGAATGCCTGTTATTAAGAGCTTTGCCATTGAAGAGTATGAACAAGAAAACTTTAATAAACAAAATCAGCATTTCTTGGATAAAGCGTTAAATCAAACAAAATGGAACGCAAAATCATTTGCAGTCGTCAACACGATAACAGATGTGGCACCATTACTTGTTATTGGCTTTTCAGCCTATCAAGTAATCAATGGCAGCTTATCAGTAGGAACGATGGTTGCGTTTATTGCTTATATCGAAAGATTGTATGGCCCGCTTCGCCGACTTGTCAATTCATCGACAACATTGACACAAGCTGTTGCTTCTATGGATCGTGTGTTTGAATTTATTGATGAGAAGTATGATATAGAGGATCGTAAAGATGCGATAATGTGCCAAGATGTGAAAGGTGCTATCACATTTGATCATGTGAACTTTTCTTATGAAGAAGAAAGTGGACCTGTTTTGAAGAATATTCGGTTGGATATTAAGCAAGGTGAAACCGTCGCACTTGTTGGTATGAGTGGGGGAGGGAAATCTTCACTTGTAAGTTTAATTCCAAGATTTTACGATGTGACTGAAGGAGCTATTTTGTTAGACGGTGAAAATATTCAAAATTATAAGGTTCGCTCATTACGAGATAATATTGGAATGGTATTACAAGACAATATTTTATTTAGCGAATCGGTTGCAACAAATATCTTATTAGGAAAGCCAACAGCGAGTAAGGAAGAAGTTATTACGGCTGCTAAAGCGGCAAACGCACATGAATTTATTATGAATTTACCACAAGGATATGATACGAAAGTGGGAGAACGAGGAGTGAAGTTATCTGGTGGACAGAAGCAGAGAGTTGCCATTGCTCGTGTTTTCTTGAAAAACCCGCCGATTTTAATTCTTGATGAAGCGACATCAGCACTTGATTTAGAAAGTGAACATTTAATTCAAGAATCATTGGAACGATTAGCGAAGAGTCGTACTACATTTATCGTTGCCCACCGCTTAACAACCATTACACATGCAGATCGAATTGTCATGATTGAACATGGAGAAGTGGTCGAAGAAGGAACACATGAAGCCTTGATGAAGAAGCAAGGAAACTATTATAATCTTTTCCATGTGCAACAATTACATTGATGTTTTAAAAAAATGCTTTCTTTCTAATTGGAGGAAAGTATTTTTTTATGCTTATATAATTTTTAAAACGAGGGTTTGAACGGCATAGAGCAATTAAAAAAGTTAGTGATTTTTAATTTATATCACTTTAATGTATTAAAGAAGGTGTTTGGTAAAAGATTATATGCCTTTTTTTGCTTATTTTGACAAAAAAAGGTGGACGTTTGGCTTGTTTTTTAATAGAATGAAGAACAAGAAAGCTATACTTTTAAAGCTTTTCGAATACTTAATTAATAGAAAGGGGGAGCGAAAGTTTGAGTCAAACTCCAATATTGGAAGTGAAAAAGTTAAAAACCTCTTTCTTCTCTAATGATGGTGAAGTGCCTGCTGTAGATGAAATTAGCTTTTCCATCGGAGAAGGTGAAGTGATTGGAATTGTAGGTGAATCAGGGTGTGGCAAAAGTGTTACGTCACTCTCAATCATGCGCCTTATTCCCCATCCGCCTGGCAAAATTGTAAGTGGCGAAATACGGCTCAATGGAGAAAATCTTGTAGAATTATCAGAGAGGCAAATGCGACAAAAAAGAGGTAATGATTTGGCGATGATTTTTCAAGAGCCAATGACTTCCTTGAATCCCCTTTTTACTATAGGAAATCAATTAACCGAAGCTATACGATTACATAAGAAAGTATCGAAAAAAGCGGCATTCGCTCGCGGCGTTGAAATGTTAAAATTAGTTGGTCTTCCTAGAGCAGAACAAATCATGAGTGAATATCCTCATCAACTCTCAGGTGGTATGCGCCAAAGAGTGATGATAGCTATGGCATTATCTTGTGACCCTCGATTATTAATTGCAGATGAACCGACCACTGCGTTAGATGTAACCATCCAAGCACAAATTCTATCCTTAATGAGCGATTTAAATTGTAAACTCAAAACCTCTATTATTATGATCACACATGACTTAGGCGTCGTAGCAGAAATATGTGAGAGAGTTCTTGTTATGTATGCAGGTAAAATCATTGAAGAAGGCACGGTAGAAGAAATCTTCCGAAATCCGAAGCATCCATATACGGTTGGATTACTCCAATCTGTCCCCGATATTCGGATTAAGAAAGAACGGCTCTATTCTATACCAGGCAACGTTCCGAAGCCGGGTACAATACGTGTGGGCTGCCGCTTTGCTGCCCGATGTGAGCATGTTCAGGAACGATGTACAATCGAAAGTCCTCCGCTGTACCATACTGAAGATGAACGGCATTTTGTGCGTTGCTTCTTGCATGATAAAGGAGGCAATAAAGATGACTGATTTATTATTACAAGTAGAGCATTTAAAGAAGTATTTTCCGATAAAAAGCGGGGTGTTTGGCAGACAAACTGGAGAAGTGAAAGCAGTGGATGACATAAGTTTTACCGTGCGAAAAGGAGAAACCCTCGGAATCGTTGGTGAATCTGGTTGTGGTAAATCAACGACAGGTAAGATGCTCATGCGTCTTATTGAGCCTACTGATGGTAAAGTCATTTTTGATGGTAAAGATGTTACATCGCTCTCGCAAACTGAAATGCGCAAACTGCGAAGAGAACTGCAAATGGTATTTCAAGATCCGTACGCATCATTAAACCCTCGACATACAGTTGAAAAAATCCTCGAAGAGCCATTAATTGTTCATGGTATAGGCAATAGCAATGAAAGAAAAAAACTCGTTGCAGAAATGTTAGAAACAGTAGGTCTTAGTAGTTATCATGCTAAGCGTTATCCTCATCAATTTAGCGGGGGACAAAGGCAAAGAATTGGTATAGCGCGGGCACTCATGACAAAGCCAAAGCTTATTATTGCCGACGAACCCGTTTCAGCATTAGACGTATCCATTCAATCGCAAGTATTAAATTTATTGGAAGATTTACAGAAAGAATTTGGCTTAACCTATATATTTATTGCTCATGATTTAGGCGTTGTGAGGCATATAAGTGATAGAGTAGGTGTAATGTATCTTGGTAGGTTAGTAGAAATATCAGACGGTGATTCAGTGTATGAAGAACCGCTACATCCCTATACACGGGCTTTATTAGCTGCTGTTCCAGTGCCAGATCCAACTATAAAAAGGGAAAAGGAACTCTTAAGCGGAGATATACCTAGCCCAGCAAATCCTCCTTTAGGGTGCGCATTTCATACACGCTGTAAAGAATGTATGGATATTTGTACAACTACAAAACCGCAGCTAAAGGAAATGAAGAATGGTCATTATGTAGCTTGCCATTTATATAACGAATAAGGGAAGCGGTTACATGAATGATAAATTACGCCAAATAGGCAATGTGAAAAAAGGGGGAACTATATGAAGAAGCGAAGTGTAATCTTGTTATTTGCATTAATCATGATTATATCTACCGCACTAATGGGCTGTAACTCGAATGACGACAAGGACACAGGCAACAAGGATGGAAAAGATGGTACAACTACTAAAACAGAAGGTGGAGGTACACTTGTATTTGCCCGTGGTGGCGATGCTGTAGAACTAGATCCTGCCACAGTTACTGATGGTGAATCCTTCCGTGTAACGAAGAATGTTTTTGAAACACTTATTCAATTTGGTGATGAAGATACTTCATTACAACCAGGTTTAGCGAAAGAATGGAGTGTCTCAGATGATGGCTTAAAGTACACAATGAAGCTTCAAGAAGGTGTTAAATTCCATGATGGTACAGACTTCAATGCTGAAGCAGTTGTATTTAACTTCAAGCGTTGGAGTGCAGGTAATAAAGAGAAATTCTATTATTATAATTCACAGTTTGGCGACTTAATTAAAGACGTAAAAGCAGTTGATGCAACGACGGTTGAAGTAACAACATCTCGTCCGATAGCTACATTCTTTAAAAACTTAGCAATGAGTCCTTTCGGTATCGCAAGTCCAGCAGCAGTCGAAAAGTATGGGGATAAATTCCTTGAAAATCCTGTTGGAACAGGTGCTTTCAAATTTAAAGAATGGAAACGTAATGAATCTATAACAATTGTTAAAAACGAAGACTATTGGCAAAAAGGTCTTCCGAAGTTAGATTCGGTAATCTTCACAGTTGTTCCTGAGAATTCTGCACGTCTTAATGCGCTAAATGCCGGAGAAGCGGATATCGTTGAAGGCGTGAATTATAGCGATTTACCAGCAGTTGAAAAGAACGACCAGTTACAAGTGTTCCAACGTCCTTCTATGAATGTAGCATACTTAGGATTAACGAGTACACGTGGACCATTGAAAGATAAATTGGTACGACAAGCGTTGAATCATGCAGTCAATAAGCAAGCTATTATCGATGCGTTTTATTTAGGTTCAGCTGAACCTGCTATTAACCCAATGCCACCAAATATCTCTGGCTACAATTCAGATGTAAAAGACTATGAATATAATCCAGAGAAAGCGAAAGAGTTACTTGCGAAAGCAGGATACAAAGACGGTTTCGAAATTGAACTATGGGCAATGCCAGTAACAAGACCATATATGCCAGATGGACAAAAAGTAGCAGAAGCCATTCAAGCTGACTTCGAAAAAGTAGGCGTAAAAGCAAAAATTACAACATATGAGTGGGCCACTTACCTAGATAAAGCTCGTCTAGGCGAAGCAGATACCTTCCTATTAGGATGGACAGGTGACAATGGTGATGCAGATAACTTCTTATATGTATTATTAGATGAAGATAATATCGGTAGCAATAACTACTCTTATTATAAGAATCCGAAAGTACATGAACTGCTAATTAAAGCGCAGTCTACTATGAATGAAGAAGAGCGAGATAAACTTTATAAAGAAGCCCAAGTAATTATTAAAGATGATGCTCCATGGATTCCTCTTGTTCACTCTAAGCCAGTTCTTGCAGGTAGTGCGAAAGTGAAGAACTTTATTGCACATCCAACAGGATCAGATTTCTTGAAAGAGGTAGAAATTTCAGAATAATGAAAATAATAAAAGGAAGTCAATCTTCTCTGGCTTCCTTTTACTTATATTCTATGTAGGAGGTGGAGTTATGGTAGCTTATACTGTGCGAAGATTACTTCTGCTTATCCCTGTACTATTTGGTCTTTCATTAGTGGTGTTCTTTATTATAAGAGCCATTCCTGGAGATCCCGCACAAGTTATTTTGGGCCAAGCTGCTTCTAAAGAAGCGGTAGATGACTTAACAAAATCATTAGGGTTAGATCAGCCTTGGTATATTCAGTATATTAATTATGCTGGTGACTTATTAACTGGTGATTTAGGTAATTCTATTCGAACAAAATCAGCAATAAGCGAAGAAATTTGGCCGTATTTAGCTGCTACTATGGAGCTAGCGTTTGCTGCAATGCTCATTGCTGTTTTTATTGGTGTGAATGCAGGTATCGTAAGCGCTTGGTTTCAAAATTCTTGGTTTGATTACACAGCAATGCTACTTGCTTTGATTGGTGTTTCAATACCTATATTTTGGTTAGGGTTGATGGAACAATGGGCATTTTCTATTCAATTAGAATGGCTACCTACCTCGGGGCGTATGAATGTACGTGATCCAGTCGAACCAATTACACATTTACTGTTACTTGATACATTACTGCAAGGGCGTATGGATCAGTTTGGAACAGTGATTAAGCATTTGATCTTACCTAGTGTAGCATTGGCAACAATTCCAACAGCCATTATTGCCAGAATTACACGCTCGACAATGCTTGAAGTGATGCGTTCGGATTATATAAGAACGGCACGTGCAAAAGGATTAAGAATGTTTTGGGTGATTTATAAGCATTCTTTCAAAAATGCTGTCATTCCAGTTATTACTATTATTGGATTGCAGACAGGTTTACTATTAGGGGGAGCAATTCTAACAGAAACTATTTTTAGCTGGCCGGGAATAGGTCGTTACATATATGAGGCAATAGGTTTTAGAGATTATCCAGTCATTCAATCTGGTATTTTGGTGATTGCATTATTCTTTGTATTCATTAATTTAATAGTCGATTTATTGTATGCAGCAGTGGATCCACGGATTAAATATAAGTAGGAGAGGAGGATGTTACGATGGAACTAGCACCTAATAAACGTATGAAACCTCCACTTCATGAAGGCGCAGAGAAGAGTGTGTCACCTTGGCTTGAGGCATGGAGAAGTTTTAGGAAGAATAAGATTGCTGTTGTAGGTACGTGCATCGTATTAGCATTTATCATATTGGCGATTTTAGCACCGTTTATCGCTCCATATGGGTTTAAAGAACAAAATATGGCTAATCGATTACAACCGCCATCCAGTGAGCATTGGTTTGGCACAGACGATTTTGGAAGAGATATATTTTCACGAATTATATACGGTGCAAGAATTTCTTTATGGGTTGGCTTCTTTTCTGTCCTTGGATCTGTAGCTGTTGGAACATTGTTAGGCATTATGGCTGGCTATTTCGGAAGGTGGGTCGATGGTGTTATATCACGTATTTTTGATATTATGCTTGCGTTTCCAAGTATATTATTAGCGATTGCCATTGTAGCTGCTTTAGGGCCATCGCTTCAAAATGCTTTAATTGCTATTGCTATTATTAATATCCCTAACTTTGGTCGATTAATACGGTCACGAGTGCTAAGTGTGAAAGAAGAAGAGTATATTATGGCAGCGAAAGCAATAGGGATGAGCAATACAAGAATTCTTATACATCATGTATTACCTAATAGCATGGCCCCTGTAATTGTACAAGGAACGTTAGCGATTGCGACAGCGATAATTGAAGCTGCAGCATTAGGGTTTCTAGGATTAGGAGCGGAAGCCCCAAATCCAGAATGGGGGAAAATGTTGGCGGATTCTCGCGCACTATTAATACAAGCTCCTTGGACTGTTTTCTTCCCTGGACTAGCTATCATGTTAACAGTTTTAGGATTTAATTTAATGGGGGACGGCTTACGTGATGCCTTAGATCCACGGATGAAAAATTAAAGCAAAGCAAAAAAGCAGTTGGAGCTCAACTGCTTTTTCTACTGTATATCTTTTAGTCTTCATTTGTCGTTTCAATAACCAGCTCATCATCATCTTTATGGAATGATTGAAAGCTACTTATCAATGTACCTAGATGCTCGATATGCTCTTCATATTCAATAATAGCGGAAGTAAGAGCCATCATATGATAAATATCTTGCTCATTTTCATCTTTAACTTCTTTTTGAATGGACAAGAAAAGTGATAATAATTCTTTGTGGGTAATACCTTGATCACTTGTAAATTCATAAGATGCTTTGATTTTCCTAATATATTTTAATTGAATTTGTTGATGTTGAGTAATTAAATATTCAATTTGTTCACGGATTGTATTTTGAAATTCCTCAGGCATATGATGGAATTGATTTTCATATTTATTAAGTTTGACTAGTATATTCAATGCTTTTCTCGTTGTAACCATCATTTGACGGTAAACTACTAGCTTTCGTGATTTGGCAAGTGATGCTTTCTTAAATAGCTCGCGATCTTCTTTATACATTAAATATAGCTGTTCCACTTTAATAAGTTGCTCTTTCGTAGCTTGAATTTCGCTTTTAATATGGAATGGTTCAGATACATGACTTGTACTAATTCGAATCCATTTATAAATTTCCTCGGATAAATTAGAAATTTGATAGTAAAGCTTCGTTTCATATTTAGGAGGCAAGAAAAGGAAATTTACAACAAATGCTGAAAAAATTCCAAGCATGACAGTGAAGAATCGTACGAATGCAAAGTCGAGAAAGTCACCATTTTGATTTTCCATGATGGCTATAACAGTTACAATAGCTAGAGAAATCGTATTTTCTGTCTTCATCTTCACGTTAATAATGATGACGATAACGGAAGCTAATCCCACGTAAAAGACGTTATTTCCAAATATAAGAACGAATCCAATTGCTATAGCTGCACCAATAATATTACCTTGTAGTTGCTCAATTACAGTTCGATATGATCTGTAAATAGTTGGTTGAATAGCGAAAATCGCAGCAATTCCTGCAAACGCTGGTGATGGAAACTTTAGTAGTTGTGCTAAACCAAGTGCTAAAACGATAGCAATCCCGGTCTTCAATATACGGGCACCGATTTTCATATAAAAAGGGTTCCTTTCTAAGTTATACATATACAATAGTGTATTCTTTACTTTTACACAAATTACCGAGTAATAAACAATAATGTAATATACATGAGATTCTCTAATGTAGCAAGAGGTAAATATATATTGCTGTGAACAATGTATGAAGTCTAGGATTTTAGAAGGAGATTATTTGACAAAATAAAAATCCCTACAGAGATTATAGTCTCTGTAGGGAGATGGAATTGAATTAAGGTGCTTTTGCTTTTCTCATAAATTATTCAGTAGAAATAGATGGATCTGCTTGTTCTTTCGTTGGTACAATTTGTACGAAATGATTTTCTAAGTTTGGTAACAATGCTTCTAATTGCATGGCTTCATCTATTTGTTTTTGCTCTTTTAATAAATCGATATATTGCGTTAAGAGATCATTTACTTCTTGTTTACCATTCTCATGTAATGGTTCAATTGTTACTTTTGCTCCTATAGCCATGCGACGAGCAATTACTTCTTTTGTTAAGCCCATTTCAGGTTGAAGGCGTTGATAAATGACGCCACCTGTCATACCTGCACAAGCCCAAGGTCCGATATCACCAAGTACAAGTCCACGTCCGTTTGTCATATATTCAAAGGCAAACCCTTTAATGTTGGAGTGAACACCGATATTTCCATGTTCCTTTTCCGGAATTGGCTTTGTCACTTGACCACCAATAATCATATCCGCACCAGACAATCGAATACCAGCACGAGCATCCGCATTTCCTTGTGCGATTAATAAACCTTTTTGTGCCCCGTATCCGAAACCTTTACCAACGGAACCGTTATAATAATTGCCATCTTTTCCTTTTGATTTGAAGATGGCGATTATGCCACCGAAAGCTGTTTTACCAATACCGTCTTGAGCACCACCATTTACTTTAATATCAATGCCAGTGCTATTATAAGCACCTAATCCATTACCAGGAATAGAACCATCTTTGTAAGCTAGTGAAACATTCGGTAGGGTACGATAAGAGCCATCTAATCGGCCACGAACACGGTGACAAGAAACACGACTTCCTAATACACGTTGTTCGGAAGTTACAGCGCTAAATTCTCTTGATTCGTGTAATTTTTCTACAGAGCTGTCTAAATACTCTGCTCCAACTGCCATTTGCATAGCTACATTTTCAAGAGCAGCTGCCGCTTCTCGAGAGTTAATTTGACCAATGTCTAATGTTTTTAGTAAATAAGTCAAATCTAGCATATTTGTACCTTTTACTTGTTCCAGAAGATCAGAACGTCCAACTGCATTTTGTAAGTTTTTGATCCCTAGTGCCCCAGCCAATGCTTGTAGTTCATCACCAAATGCATGGAACATATTAGTAAGGGACGAGACAGCCGTATCGAATTTACGTGGTACAAAACGACGTAGCCCATGTTCTTTCGCTTGTGCTTCCGATTCGATTTGTGTTGCAATACCAACGTGACAAGTATCTAAATGACAGCCATGACATGATGTACATCCAACAGCAACCATGGATAACGTACCGAATCCAATACGATTTGCTCCAAGTAGCATAATCTTTAAAACGTCTGCTACACTCTTAATTCCGCCGTCACCCCAAATTTCAATGCTTTCACGTAATCCTGCTTCTAATAAGGCGTTATGTGCAGCTTTTACTCCGATTTCAACAGGTAACCCAACGTGTTGAATAGCATGAATACGAGCCGCACCAGTGCCTCCATCGAACCCTGAAATAGTAATAATATCAGCACCTGCTTTGGCAACACCAACAGCGATTGTTCCGATGTTTGGAACAACTGGTACTTTTACAGCCACCTTTGCTTTATCATTGGCCGTTTTCAGCTCATGGATCATTTGAGCTAAGTCTTCAATCGAATAAATATCATGATTATTGGAAGGGGAGATTAGATCCGAACCAATTGTCGCATTACGTGATTCAGCGATTTTTGCTGTTACTTTAGAGCCTGGTAAATGACCGCCTTCTCCGGGCTTTGCTCCTTGACCAATTTTTATTTCTAATAGATTAGAAGAATTTAATAATTCAGCATTAACCCCGAAACGTCCTGATGCCACTTGTTGTCCACGTGTTTTCGGATATTTTCCGAGCATATCTTTAATTTCTCCACCTTCACCATTTAAACTAATCATGTTTAAACGATCAGCAGCTTCTGCATATGCACGGAAAGCAATTTCATTTTGCGAGCCGAATGACATGGAAGAAATAATAAATGGTAGGTCATGCTCACCAACCTTAATACAGACATCTTTTGCTGCAACCATTCGTTCACTTTTCTTGAAATCTGTTAAGTGACGAATAGTAGAAGGATGCTCTTGTTCAAGTTCAGTAATTTTCTCTCGATACAAATCATAATTACCAGAAGAGGCAACTTCAGCAACTGCTTTCCAAATACGTGGGAGAATATGATAAGAACGGTTTACTTTCTCTCCTTCACTCTGATAATCTTTTGCTCTTTGAATGGCATCTTCTTTTAATGATTCGAAGTTATAGCCAATTAATTCTGAACCAAGGAAGTTAACGATTTTTAATGTATCTGCTATTTCGTTATGCAGACCGATGGTTGAGTATAAACGACCGTATCCTCTAAGCTCATGAATACCAATTGTGGAAATGACTTTTTCTAAACCTTTTGCTAAAGCATTATATAGGTTTTTCACTGGTGTTGTGTTGTCTTCTGTGACTGTTAAAAACATATAGTAAGGGCTGATTATGTTAGCGCCTAATCCATATACAGTAATGATGTCATGCAGAGATCGAGTGGCTGCTGAGCGAAGTAAAATCGAACAGTTACGACGTTGTCCTGCTGCTACTAATGCTTGATCAATGGCTGATGTAACAAGATGAGGATCTAGCCATAAATGTCCTTCTTGATGAGCTTTTGCATCATCTAAAACGATTAATGATTTTCCGTTCGAAACGGCAGTAATTGCTTCTTTTGCTAGTCTTTCTAAAGCCACTTCAACGCTTTCTTCTTCTGTAAAGGTCATCGAGATAAAATGTGCTAACTGCTGATCTTGGAAATAACCAACTAAAGAATCAAAGCTTGGTTGCTGTAGTTCTTGTGAACAGTCGTAGCCCATTTTTCCTTCAATAAGAATAGGCGTTAATAATTCAATAACATGATTAGCTTTTTCCTTTTGGAAAAGTGCAGGCCTTTGCCCAATAATGGTACGTGTAGAGAAATGTTCTGTTTCTCGATCGCGGTCAATCGCAGGATTCGTTACAACTGCGACGCTTTCTTTTATGAAATCAGCAATATTTCTTCGTGCTGTGTTTAGAGAAGCTAGAGGAGAATCATGTCCGAGCGAACGAATTGGTTCAACACCTTTTTCCGCCATTTGCTCAACGAATTGTACATGGTCTTTTTCCCAACCCATAGCTTTGTATTGACCATTATGAATTTTCGTAGGTAGAGTATGGGTGATTTTTTTCTCTAATTTAGGGTTTTTTAGACGTTTAGAATCTTCGGATAATTCAAAGCGGTTGCTGAATCGTTTATATACTTCTTGTTGGAATTCTGCATATTGATATACTTGAATATCTTCATCTTTCCACTTCAACCCGATTTTTTCACCAGGACCAATTGGTTTAGGTTCACCACAATATTCAGAAGAAGGGATGATACCAGGTTCAGAAGAGAACATATATGAGCTTTCTGTTTCGATTTTCCAAAGTGGTCGCAAACCTAAGGCATCTACAGAAAATACAGCTTCATCGCCGAAACGAGATATTATACCAGCAGGTCCTTGTGCGAAATGGCCCCATGCTTCACGAATATATGTGTAAAGGTCGCTAAGGTCACTCGTATAGGATTTGATTTCATTGATAATAGGAGGGAAAACAACGTCAATCGCTTCAAATAGTGAATATTTATGTTCACAAATGAATGTTTCTAAAGTACGACTTAAATCTTGAGAATCACTACCATCTTTTACAAGAGGTACACCAATCATTTTTGCTTCATCGCGCAGCTTGGCTATCGTATTTATTTCACCATTATGCCCAAGCACGCTAAAAGGCTGAACGCGGAAAAAACTTGAAAGGGTATTCGTTGAATAACGGTTATGTCCTAGCGTCATTGTAGAGGCTACGAGTGGATCTGCTAAGTCATGATAATATTTTGGTAAAATATCGCCAGCACCCATTACTTTATAAATAGAATGATATTGGCTTAATGAGGCAACGTGAATGTGTTCGTTTTGTTCGATCGTGTGAGTTAATTTAAAGAGTAGTTTAGATAATTCTTGTTGGCATGTAAGATCACTTACAAGTGCAATTTGCCAAAAGGTAGGGTTTTCTTGAATTGCGATAGGACCTAAAGCGTTGGGATTATGAACTGAATTGCTTTCGAATAGTATGGAAAGACCTTCTTGTAGGAAAGCTTCTTTAATTTCTGATTGAAGTTTGTGGCTGTCTTCTTTTTGGCTGAGGAAGAAGTGACCTACGACAAATCCGTTCGAATTTGCTAGTTCAGGATGTAAACCTTGTTGCTGTAATTTTTGTCTCCAGAGTGCTCTTGGAAGATCGATGTGAATTCCAACTCCATCACCTTCACCATTAATAAATCCAGCACGGTGATTCATTTTTACTAAAGCATCTATACAAGCAAATATATTTTCACGAGTAGGGATTCTTTTTTTTTCAATACATGACACAATTCCGCATGCGTCATGCTCTTGGTTTCGGAAATCACTAAATAAACTTGGGCTCCATTGTTGAGTCATAATGTTTTGGCACGTATAAGAGTATTCTTATAGCTGCCATTCACCTCCTATAGTTAGTAGTACATATCTATTTTGAAATTATATAAAACATAAATTGGAAAAAATGTTTGGGATTCAAAAAAAATGAAAAGCATCAGTGGTGGTATTAATAATATCATCTAAATTTTCAGAAATCAATTATTTATGCAGTTAATTGGATGAGGAATTTAGGTCTATTTTGTGAAAATAAGCTAATAATCCCTATATGTAAACGTTTTCAAAGAGGTGTAAAAAAATCCTCAGAACAATAAGAGCTCTGAGGATGCATAAAAAATGAATATTATTCGTTTGTCTCAGTCGGAGGACTCTGTTCCATAAGGAGCTTAACGGGGCGCATCCGCTTTTCGATTTTACATTTTTATTGTTTTAAATGCATTTTCAACTGCGATAATTGTATCTTTTATGTCTTGTTCTGTATGTTGAATGGTTAAGAACCAAGCTTCGTATTTAGAAGGTGCTAAGTTGATTCCTTGTTCAAGCATAAGCTTGAAGAACTTACCAAACATTTCACCGTCTGTGTTTTCCGCTTGTTCGTAGTTATATACTTTCTCCGTTGTGAAGTATAAAGTTAGAGCACCTTTTAGACGATTAGTAGTGATTGGCATATCATATTTCTTCGCAGCAGCTAGAATGCCTTCTTCTAACATTTGTCCAAGGCGATCAAGTTCTTCATATACGCCTTCTTGTTTCAATACTTCTAGGCAAGCGATACCAGCAAGCATAGAAGCTGGATTTCCCGCATGTGTTCCAGCTTGATATGCTGGTCCAAGTGGAGCTACTTTTTCCATGATTTCTTTCTTACCGCCGTAAGCACCGATTGGAAGTCCTCCACCAATAATTTTACCAAGTGCTGTTAAGTCAGGTTTAACACCTAACAGATCTTGAGCACCACCGTATGTGAAGCGGAATGCTGTAATAACTTCATCATAGATAACTAGTGCGCCTGCAGCGTGTGTTAATTCATTAACAGCTTCAAGGAAGCCAGGTTTCGGTTCAACGATTCCGAAGTTACCTACGATTGGTTCTACCAGTACAGCAGCAACTTGGTCGCCCCATTTATCAAGAGCTTCCTTATAAGCTTCGATATCATTGAATGGTACAGTGATTACTTCTTGTGCGATACTTTTTGGCACACCAGCAGAGTCTGGAGTTCCTAAAGTAGAAGGACCAGAACCAGCAGCAACTAGCACTAAATCAGAATGACCATGGTAGCATCCTGCGAATTTCATAATTTTATCACGGCCAGTATAAGCACGTGCAACACGGATTGTGGACATAACAGCTTCCGTACCTGAATTGTTAAAGCGAACTTTATCCATGGAAGGAATTGCTTCCTTTAACATTTTTGCAAAAGTAAGTTCATGACGAGTAGGTGTTCCGAATAATACACCGGTTTCTGCCGCATGTTGAATCGCTTTTGTAATATGCGGATGAGTAAGACCTGTGATAATTGGACCGTAAGCGGCTAAATAATCAATGTATTTATTGCCATCGACATCCCAGAAATAAGCGCCTTCTCCTCTTTCCATAACAACGGGAGATCCTCCTCCGACCGCTTTATAAGAACGAGATGGGCTATTAACACCTCCTACAATATGTTCAAGTGCTTCTTGATGTAATGCTTCTGAATTTGTATGATTCATTTTGTTTCCCTAACCTTTCTATATGTAGTTCTATGAATCAAAAAAACTAGTTTATTAAAAAACAACTAGATTGGACTTTTCTTATTGTACCAAAAACATTCGTAAATTATGACAGAACGAACTAATCGTTCATGAGTTATTCATTGAATTTACAAAAACAGCCCGTCACCATGGAAGTGACAGGCTGTTTACATGACTTGTTTTAGCTTCTGAAAGTAGAGTGTTCTTACGACAAAGAAATAGACTAATTGAAGTATAGCGAACGTGCTGAAAATGATCATACTTGGACCGAGTACAGAGCCTGAAATAATGTTGTGTAACGCTTTGAAAGCGAAGCTAGCATGAGCGACAGCCACTATAAATGGTGCGAAAAATAAAAGGAATATTTGTTTAGAAATAATCGTTTTCATCTCTTCTTGTGTTAATCCCATTCTGAATAATGCACGATAATGAACCAAGTCGTTTTCAATATCATTATATAATCGGAAATACAAAATACTTGCAGAAGCAAGAAAGAAAATACAACTTATAAATAATCCTATGAAGAAAGGGAGATAAAACATGGCTTTATAATCGTCTGTGGCATTTGCTCTTGAATCGAAATAAATCCCTTGCTCTAGTTCTAACTTTTTGGAAATGTTAATTATTGCATCATGATCTCTTTCCCAGTTTGGCAAATGAACCCCCAAAAAAGAGATAGTATTTTTAAAATCATGTGTGTTAGCTAGTTGTTGATATTGCGAATCGCTAATAACCAAAATTTCGTCGGTTGATTTATTAGGTGATAAAATAGGTTGCTTCATATAACGAACTGAAAATGTATAAGGTTGTTGGTTTACATGAATTTTTATATGATCTTTAGTATACCAAACGATACCATCATCTGGTATCGGTGCTACAAAGACTGCTTGGTTGTTTTGTAGGTTAATTGTTTTTCTATTCGTAAGCTTTGCCCATACGTTATAGTCACTTTGGGAAAGAAGCTGAATACTAGTTACTTCATTCTTTGATCGTATGTTAATGCCAAAAGGTGTTTGCATATTATTCTTATCCAAAACATATTGAGCTTGTAAAAGTTTCAATTCATGAGCTTCAAATGATAAATTTGCATCTTGCAGTGCGTTTGTTAGTTGCCTCTTTGCTGAGTTATAACCTTCATGATTATAAGATGTTGAAAGAGCGATACCTTGTGGATATCTATTTATGGTTTCTTCTTTCATATTGCTCACAATTGAAAATAATACACCGCTTGATGTGAACGCGACTGCACTCAATATGCTTACAATAAATAATACGCGTGCATTATCCTTCAGTTTAAAAGCTAAATCTGAAATGGTTAGCAAGTTGGTAGAATGCAAATAGTAAGAACGTCTTTTCTTCAGCAATCTTACAAATAAAATGCTACATTGCGTAAATAAAAAATACGTCCCGAATGTGACCAATAATGTAATTGGAAACATGAGTACTATCATTTGATAGATAGTAGAATTGAAGGCTAAATAATAGCCAGTACAAATGGTTATAACAGCAACAAATGATATAAGAATCGAGTAAGTCGGGTATTTCTTCATCTTTTTAATACTATAAAGTAATTCTGTTACATTATTGAATCGAACGGTAAATAAGGTGAAAAAGCAAATAACTTCAAATAAAATCAAAAACGCACCTATAGTCACATAAAATGCTTTTGGTGCAATAACAAATGGCAAAGTTACCGGTAGAGAAAGTACAGCTGAGATTCCCATAAGAAATAGCTTGAAAAACAAAATTCCAAACCCAATCCCAGTAAAGATAGCAGTTAAACCTATAACATTATTTTCGATAAAGATTAATCTGTTTAGCTGGCTTTTTGTGATTCCTAGCAAATTTAAGATTCCAAATTCTTTCTTGCGTGAGTGCAAAAACGCACTCATAGAATAGAGAACAAATAAAAATGAAAAAGAAAAAATAATGTATTCTGCCAAAATGATTGTATCTCTTAAAGCGATTTGACTTGGACTGTTCGATGTTTCTTCAATTCTTAAACTTTCAGAAAGTACATCAGGATGAAAAATGAACGCAGCATAAATAAAGAAAATCGTAATGGAGAATACACTGCTTAAGAAATAAGCAGCATAGCCCCTTGTGTTACGCTTAACATTAGTAAGAGCGAATTGACGAAAATTCATTGGCGTTTCCTCCCAATAATGACAGCACATCTAAAATATCTTGAAAGAATGCCTGACGATTACTGCCTCGGTGGATTTCATTAAATAATTGGCCGTCCTTAATGAAGAGTATACGCTGACAATAGCTTGCAGCAATTGGGTCATGTGTGACCATCAAGATAGATACTTGTTGTTCTTGATTCATTGTTTGTAACGCTTCCATCACATCTTTCGAAGATTTCGAATCTAAATTACCTGTAGGCTCATCCGCAAATACAATCGATGGATTGTGAATAATAGCTCTTGCAATGGCAGTTCTTTGCTGTTGTCCCCCTGATACCTCATATATTCTTTTCTTTAGAATGCTATCAATATTTAATTGTTTGGAAACTCTCACTAGATTTTCATCCATTTCTTTCAAAGGTCGATTGTCTAAAGTAAGAGGTAATATGATATTTTCCTCAATGGTTAATGTATTAAGTAAATTAAAATCTTGAAAGATGAAACCAAGTTGTTTACGGCGAAACAGAGCGAGTTCTTTCTTCGATAGGGAGGAGACATTGAGATTATTAATTTTTATTAAGCCGCTTGTAGGTTTATCTATGGTTGATAATAAATTTAATAATGTTGTTTTTCCGCTCCCTGAAGGTCCCATAATACCGATGAATTCGCCTTTTTCCATTTCGATATGTAAGCTGTCGAGCGCTCTATATTGAATGTTTTTAGAACCAAATATTTTTGTTACATTAATAGCTTCTAATAATGCCATAATCGTTCCCCCTTTCGTTGTAATAATAGTATAAAGTTGAAGCTATATTATACCTATCGCTTTTTCTTTCAATATTCACGGTTATTCTTACAAACTTGTCACATTATAAAAAGTAATTTTAATAGTAGTTCCTTTTGTTTCTTCTGATTCAATGCTAATCGTATGGCCTATTTCATCGCATGTTCTTTTCGCTAAATATAAACCCATACCTGTTGATTCGGCATATTTCCTTCCGTTTTGCCCTGTAAAGAAGGGCTGAAAAACTCTTTTAATATCTTGCGATGGTATGCCGATGCCGTCATCATGAATATATAAAGTTACTTCATCTGCTTGCTTCATTGTGTAAAATTTAATCTGTTTACCAATTCCTGCTGTATATTTAATAGCATTAGCGATAATTTGGTTAATAATGAAAGCTAACCATTTTCGATCACTTTCGACGAAATACTCGTCATTCATATCCATAGCGGGGTAAACCTGATTTCGGATGAAAGCAGATTTATGCTCTTTAATACAATCTCTAACAATGTCGGATAGCGAAAGTCTTTCAACTTTGAAGTCTTCATGGAATAAATCAAGTCTTGACGAGTGAAGAACAAGTTCTAAACCTTTTGTTAGTTTTTCTGTTTCTTCTTCAATGTTTTGAATAAGAGTAGGGGATTGTACGTTACTTTGTTTGGCATTTTGTAATAATAAGCTAATAACTGATAGTGGTGTTTTCATTTGATGTACCCACTGATTGATAAAAGTATAGTATCGTTGTTTCTCTTCTTTCGTTTTGGATATGTCCTCAATATAGTAGCCGTATTGAACATTTAAAATGCGATTGAATTCTTCAAAATGATAAGAACTATTCTGAAATAAATGAATAGGTTGATTAATATCGTTAACAGGTTCATGTAAAGCTTTGTAATTTTGTCTCTCTTTGAAATATGTAAAGCAAAGGAACAACAAAAATAATATAAAGGAAAGAATGATGATATATAGAATACTTCCGTTAGTGACATAACTATTTTGATTGAATAAATCCAACATGATAATACCGATTATTAATGCAATGCTAAATATGTAAAAGAAAATAAAACTTCGATATTGTTTAAGGAAACCCCTCATGTTATTCCCTCCATGTAACATTTAGTTTATAGCCTAGGCCGCGCACGGTTTCAATCGCATCTTCTATACCGAGATCAGCTAGTTTTTTTCTTACTCTGGTGATGTTCACGGAGAGGGTGTTATCATCGACAAATTGAATATCATCCCAAAGATTTTCTAGTAAAGTTTCCCGATTAATAATGTTTCCTGGTTGTGAGAAAAATGTTTCTAATAAAGTGAATTCACGCTTACTTAAATCTGTTTGTTGCTGTTTATATGAAAGGGTATGTTGATCGACAGCTAATGTTAACCCATCAATATCAATCATTTTTGAACTATTATTGACCGCATATTCTCCATATGTTCGGCGTATTAAACCTTTAATTTTGGCGATGACAATATCAAAATGAAAAGGTTTAGTAATATAATCATCTCCGCCATTTTCAATAGCCATAACTTGGTCCATCTCTCCAGCCCGTGCGGAAATAAAGATGATTGGACAATTTGAAACGGTCCGGAATTGTCTACACCAATAATATCCGTCGTATTTAGGTAAATTAATATCTAACAGTACTAATGAGGGGTTTATTTCTATAAGTTGCTGTTTTAAGTGATCAAAGGCAGTTGCTATATGTACTGCATAATCATAACGCTCTAAATGTTCTTTTAAGAGCTGAGCTATTTTTGGATCATCTTCTACAATAAATATGGAATGCATGGTTTTATTCCTCCTTCTATATAAAACGATACGAAACTAGGCGTGAAAAGTCCACCTTCTTATGTATAGAAT
This sequence comes from Bacillus sp. JJ722, assembly GCF_036963345.1. Lineage (NCBI taxonomy): Bacteria > Bacillati > Bacillota > Bacilli > Caryophanales > Bacillaceae > Bacillus > Bacillus sp. JJ722. Next base: position 5,724 of record NZ_JBALMO010000056.1, on the reverse strand, counting down.
AACTGCTCATAAAGTGGGACAAATGTGAGTAAATTGAAGTATAGGTTCGAAGAGAGGGATGAGCATGGACTTTTATATATTAGTTGGCGCAGTGATTTTTTGTATGGTAATGAGTGTGCGAGCAATATTTACACCTATTGAGTCTGATATTCATAAAATCTCAATTAGTCATTTTTTATGGCTCGTCTATTTGTACGGAACGATATGTATCGGTTTTGCAATGCTTTATTTATTATTTGAATTAAAAGATATGAGTGTCATTCTCGATCATGGTATACAAATGAGTGGTAATTTCTTTTTGAAATTAGAAACGTCTTTTTATTTTAGTGCGATGACAATGTTTTCGGTTGGTTATGGGGAATTAATTCCAATCGGATTCGGCAGAATTATCGCTACAATACAAGCTTTTGTTGGCTATACACTTCCAGCAGCTTTCGTTGTAAGAACAGTGATTGATTTAGAGCAAAGTAATAAGTAGATGTCTCTGATTTGAATGTCAAAGCAATGTTATATACTCTATTTATGAGAAATAATGAAATATATGGAGGGATTGTAATGACAACAGTTATTGGAGAGCAATCACCAGATTTTGTACTTCCATCAAGTGATGGTAAGCAAGTAAAGTTATCAGATTATAAAGGGAAGAATGTGGTTCTGTATTTTTATCCGAAAGATATGACACCGGGTTGTACAGTTCAAGCGTGTGATTTTCGTGACATGAGTAAAGAGTTTGCGGATGTAAATACAGTTGTTCTAGGAGTCAGTCCAGATCCAATGTCTTCACACATGAAATTTATTGAAAAGCATGGCTTAACATTTACGTTGCTTGCAGACGAAAATCAAGAAGTAGCAAATGCATACGGTGTATGGAAATTAAAAAAGAACTTTGGAAAAGAGTATATGGGTATTGAGCGTTCAACCTTTTTAATGAATGCAGAGGGTGTATTAGTGAAGGAATGGCGTAAAGTTACGGCTAAAGGACACGCTGACGAATTATTAGCATATATTAAAGAAAATTTATAATGATTATGGGGGAAGCCTGTTTATCCCGTTCTAACTGTTGCTAAGACTTCGGCTTCAAAACGAAAGTAAAAGCGAAGACGTTTAAGTGGGAAATTAAGCGTCAATAAGAACCCGATTGGTTCAACTAATAATCTGTGGGGGATGGACGAACACCCCTGCCGATTAAAGTTTCACTTTATTGTATGTTGTAGTGCCAAAATAACCCGAATAGTGGGCTTTACCAATAAGTCCAAGAACAAATCTGGAATTAAAAGATAGGGGCGTAAAAAGGGCGCTTAAGCTTTTCTAATAAAAGGCTTTTGTCCAATTCTTAATACGAGCATTTACATATAATTAAGTATGGGAATACCTCCTCAAACGTTTCTTAACTCGAAGCGGGTCTAAATGACTCGCTTATTTTTATGTAGAAAAAAAGCAGACCCGTATACATTATCCAATGATCGGGTCTGCACATATTTTATTGATTTGTATCTGTTGAATTAGGTTCAGTCTGGTCACTTGAGTTTGACTCATCTGTTGTGCTTGTTTTAGTCTTATCTGAAGTGTCTAATTCTAAATGTTTCTTTAATGTATCTCTTAACTCTTCAACATTTAATTCATCAGGAATAAAGTAATAAACATCATCTATTCTTGTTCCTTCACCTTTAATTTCATGTTGAATGATTTCTTGACTAGCTGCTCTATAGTTCTTTTGAATATTCATAATGTCGTTTAGCGTCATGTTTGTCTTTACATTGTTTCCAACAGCGTCGAATATATCTTGATAGCGGGTGATAGAAGAGAAACTCATGGCTTTCTTTACAATGCCTTCTATAGCTTGTCTTTGTCTTATTTGTCGGCCGAAATCTCCACGAGGATCTTCTTTACGCATTCTTACGTAAGCAAGAGCTTCTTCACCATTTAGAGTAATTTCGCCTTTTTTAAAGTGATGTCCTTCATATGAAAAGTCTAAGTCGTTATTAACAGTTATACCACCGACAGCGTCAACGATATCTTTAAAGCCTTCCATATTGATATTTATGACATAATCAATCGGTATTTCAAGAAACTCTTCAACCGTTTTGATGGCCGTTTCTGTACCGCCAAAGGCAAATGCATGATTGATTTTATCTTCCGTATCTTTGCCGACTATTTCTACGCGTGTATCACGTGGGATGCTGACCATTTCTGTAGATTTTTCCTTTGGATTAACGGTAGCCACAATCATGGTATCTGAGCGACCTGAATCGTTCATTCGTTGATCGACACCTAACATAAGCACGGAAAAAGGATGTTGTTTTTCTACATCTAGTTTATTACTACGTTTGTCTGAAACTTCTCTTTTAATTGGTTCATGCATTTCATTGATGTTCTTTGTGAATGAGTGGTAAATGGAATATGCGTATACACCTCCACCTACTAGCAATAGCCCGAAGACGAGGAGAACGATTTTTAACCATTTCATTTTTGATTTCTTCGCTTTTTCCAAATTAACTGACCTCCAGTAGAACAATGCTGACTATAATTGTACATATATTATAGTTAGGTTGTGTAGAATCAAATTTTTTTATTTTTCTTTTTGCAAACAATGTATCAATAGATTACTATACGAAAGTCCTACTGTAAAAATAATTTTTTGAAATTTTCAATTAGTGATATTTTTAAACTATTATCAATAGTGTTATGATAAAAACAATTAAGAAATGAATCGTAAGATGAGAATAGATAGAATATAGTAGTACGAATAATTATTTTTTGTATTAGGAAAAAATGATTGTAAGGGGGATGTAATGTGAAAATATATACGAAGAGTGGCGACAAAGGTACAACAGCTTTGGTGTATGGTCAAAGAGTTTCAAAAACTGACGCGCGTGTCGAGGCTTATGGAACATGTGATGAAGCGAATTCTATGATTGGTTTAGCAATGAGTTTATTGAGGAAAGAACAATTTACGGATAAAGAGGAAGTAGAGAAAGTCTTTCACCGTGTTCAAACTGAGCTTTTTCATGTAGGAGCAGAATTAGCGACTCCAACTGGAAAGCAAGTTCATTGGAAATTAGAGCAGGGCCATATTGAACATATGGAACAAATCATCGATCAATGGGATGCGACTTTGCCACCTTTAAAGAATTTTGTCTTGCCAGGAGGGCATCCAAGTGGAGCAGCTCTTCATTCCGCTAGAACAATTGTAAGAAGAGCTGAAAGAGGAGCGGTGGCTATCAATGGTGAAGTAAATCCATTAGTATTATCATATTTAAATCGCTTGTCTGATTTACTTTTTGTGGCGGCTAGATTTGTAAACAGTCATTTAGGTTGTGTAGAACCTACTTTACATGAAGATTAATTGACAAGATTACTGGTGAGAGATTACACTAATTATAAATATTATAAAGTAATAATATATTCAACATAATAACTTTATACAAAGGAGGTACATGGCAATGGCAGAGCATCAACTCAAAGATGCATTGGATATGTTGAAAAAGTCAAGCGTAAGAATAACACCACAACGTCATGCGATACTTGAGTATTTGATCGAGTCAATGGCCCATCCTACAGCTGATGATATATATAAAGCTTTAGAGGGAAAATTCCCTAACATGAGTGTTGCAACGGTTTATAATAATTTACGTGTTTTTCGTGAAGTAGGTTTAGTAAAAGAATTGACTTACGGTGATTCATCAAGTCGTTTTGATTTTACAACATCTGATCATTATCACGTTATTTGTGCTACTTGCGGAAAAATTGTTGATTTCCACTATCCTGGTTTAGACGAAGTGGAACAATTAGCATCACATGTAACAGGATTTAAAGTCTTCCAACATCGTATGGAAGTCTATGGGGAATGCCCAGACTGCATGGCGAAATCAGCACATTAAAAAAGTTGGCGCAACAATCTGCCAACTTTTTTTATTTTATAGGAATTTATAAATAGTATGTTGTTGAACACTTTAAATAGAGTTATT
>NZ_JBALMO010000056.1:0-1687 GCF_036963345.1 Bacillus sp. JJ722 | reverse complement strand
CGTTGAACGGGCGCTCTCCGCAGTTGTTAATTTAGATTAGAGCTTCTTTTTTTATTATATGATTCGTTAAATTCTTTTCCTTCCAGATTCTTATCCAATGTTAATGGTTCATTACAATACATACACATGTCTACACGACCTAAAATCTTAGTAACCTTTTGACAATTAGGGCAGATAACTTGGACGCTTTTTGTTGATAGCATCCCAATCCAGAAGTAAACAACGGTACTAGCAATAATACAAAGTAAGCCAAGCAACATAAAGATTGTCATTATAATAGGAGAGCTTTTAAAGAAGATTCCCCCATACATCACGATGAATCCAACAAAAATTAAACTTAATGCAAAAGTGCGAATTTTATTAATTTTACTCGAATATTTTGCCACAATTATCCCTCCCTTGAATTATTAATATAACATATTTATCCAATGAATATTATGGAAATATTCTTAGAGGAAGATAGAATGTCGAAATTTGTTGAAAGTTAATAAAGGATTTATAATAGCAATGTCGAAACATAAAACTTAGTAAGAAAATTTGGAGGGATTGTATTATGGAGGATATTTTGCGTTCTATATATCAAGAAAGAGCGAGCTCAGCATCCACATTAGGAATTCTGTTAATTGAAAAGAAAGATTTTACTTCTGATATTACAGATTCTTTTGATTATACATTGCTAGTCATTACAGAAAGTGATGAAGTTCCTGTTCAAGTTAAGCATTATTCTTATAAAGACAAGAAAGCTTCGCTTCATATAGTGAGTATGCAACAGGTAGAAGAATGGCTGCTACTTGGAAGTAGTCACAGATTAACAGAATGGTTACATAACGGTAAAATCATCTTTGATCGTAATGAAAATATTGCAGAGTTAAAGCGTGAAATTCATGATTTCCCTTTTAATGGAAGGAGATTAAAGCAAGGACTTGCTTTTGCTAGACTTGTAAAAAGGTATGTTCAAGGAAAATCATCATTTGACACAGGACATTACCTCGATGCATATAATCATATGGTTCACTCTTTACATCATTTAGCGCGTCTTGAGATTATTAATAGTGGATTTTATCCAGAAGTAACCGTTTGGGAACAAGTGAGACATATTGAGCCGCAAATATATAAATTGTATGAAGAGTTAATTATGAGTGAAGAATCGTTAGAGAAAAGGCTGGAACTTTTATTTTTAGCAAGTGAGTTTTTAATATATTCAAGAACTAATGTAGGAATACAGCATTTTACACATATTCTAGCTTCAAAATCAGAGCCATGGACGATTGCTGATATGATGAATCATCCTGAATTGAAATTTTATTCTGTTGATCTTGTAGTATTAGTTGAATACTTAGTTGATAAAGGAATCATTGATGTCGTACTTGTTCAAACAAAAGGAAACGATCTTTATCATCGATTGTATAAAATCTCTTGAACTTTTTTTAAAAAAGTTATTGACCAATAGTATAATCGGTGATAAAGTATAACAAGTCGCTAAGGCGAAGCGAATTGAAAACATAAAGCAAAACAAATAATTTTTCTCTGGAAAAGTTATTGACACCTTAAGGTGTGAATGCTATATTAATAAGGTCGCTTCTAAACGACAATGAACAACAACAAAAAAAGTTGTTGACAACAAAAATAGTTTGGTGATATAATCAAAAAGCTGTTTTGAAAAAATGATCTTTGAAAACTAAACAAG
>NZ_JBALMO010000055.1:0-1388 GCF_036963345.1 Bacillus sp. JJ722 | reverse complement strand
GGTCAACTTGGATGGGGATTTTTTGTTTTGTAAAAACTTTGTTGTTATTATTTGGAGGGAATTTGATGGTAAAGTACGTTATTTTTGATTTTGGTGGAACCCTTGTGGATTCAAAAAAAAGCATTTGTTTCAAGTGGGAATAAACTCTCTAAGAATATAATTTAAAAGAAATAAAAATTAATGAGATAGAATCTATGAAAAAACTATCTATAAAAGAAAGAGGATGGTTAAAGGATATGGTAGTTTGGAGATAAAACAAACAAATGTAATCAGACCATTTAGAAAGTTAAAAATATTCGGGACGATATTTATTGTTATTATTTTAATTTCATTGATTTCCGGGTTCTTTTATGAATTTATAAGTTATAAAAATGTTAAAAGCAATTACCCTCCAGATGGACAAATGATCGATGTTGGGAACAGAGAAATACATATGAATATCAAAGGGGCTAAAACGAGTCTGCCACCTGTTGTTATTGAAACAGGAACTGGTAATTGGTCTTATGATTGGTCAAACGTTCAGAAAGAACTATCAAAGCAAACCCAAGTCATTACTTATGATCGAGCAGGGTATGGGTGGATGACCCGCCTCCTAATGGATTTAATATCGATATGACGATTAATGATTTAAATAAGATCCTCGAATCTTCTAAAATTGATACCCCAGTAATACTAGGGGGTCATTCTGTGGGAGGGATTTATTCTCGTCTCTTTGCAGACAAGTACCCAGAAAAGGTTTCAGGGTTAGTTCTTGTAGATTCTAGAAATGAATATTTTTCAAAACAAGTTGAGTCTTATAATCACAAGTTTTTCGAGACACAAGACCAAACGATGAATCGTATTTTATCTCATGTCGGAATAGTGTGACTATTCGGTAAGAATATGATTTCAGATTCAATGCCAGATTATATTTCTCCAGAAAAGTATGTGAATGTTCATTGGGATACTCCGTTTTTCAAAGTATTAAATGAAGAAATTCAGCAAATAAAAATAGCCGAGAAATTACTGGAAGATACTCACTCGTTAGGAGATAAGCCTTTAACAATTGTTACACCAAGTAATGTAGAAATGCAGGCGTCAGAATTAGGGTTCTCAAAAAAAGAAGCGGATAGTCTTGAAAAGAAATGGAAGGATTCACAAAAACAATTGATCAATTTATCCACGAAAAGTGAATTCATTTTAGTTCCTAAGAGTAGTCACTCAGTGATGTATGATCAACCTAATGTAATAATAGAAGCAATTTTGGATATGGCTAATGAACTATAAACTGTACTCAACGTGCTTTAGTCCGTTAAATAGGGGCTTTAATGAAATTAGGGCTAACAGGGCAAGAGCTTGGGATTAGAGTTGACGCTTGTCGGCTCTTTTTTTAGTGTGCCAGGCATGGC
>NZ_JBALMO010000054.1:409-9547 GCF_036963345.1 Bacillus sp. JJ722 | reverse complement strand
TCAGCTCTTTTTTTGTTATGCAACTAACGGGGCAGGTTAGTTGTGCGAAATGTTTCTAGCTTAAATTGAGGATGGTAACATTACTCAGGTAAAGGTTAGACAGTTCCTCTCGGAACTGAAGGATTATATCGAAGAATCAAATGAATGGGGTAACGCCCTGAAGGGTTCTCTCTTAGTCGAATAGCACTGAATTTAGTAAGAATGATTGTGTTATAAGCTCGGTGAAAAGGCGTGAGAAATTACCGTAACAGTTCGGCTGACGAAAGCCTACTCGATGGAGTGGTGTAATTCATAATGCTTGAGTTGAATGAATATGGTGAGAATGCGAATAAACCTACAATAAAAGGTTAAGCTGACGAACTTCTGAATGTACGGGTCTATACCTGCGATACATAGAAATGTGTATAGCACCAAATTGTGAGGTTAGATGTGGGTGAGTAAAAATAACTAATATGAAAATCCATGATACGTTATAGGCGTATGAACGCTAACAGGCTTAAAGGAAGCACCTAAGTTCATTCTAAAATAGATATAATTCAACGTTGTAAGCAGATAACGTGAAGGACTTACTTCCGATGAAGCGTTGGCAAGGAAAGCATTAATGATACTAGTTACTGTATAACTTGTCTTAATATCAGTGAAAGTGGTGGCACAGTACCGATGAAATGTCTAACCCACATGGAGGGATAGCCACTAGACTAATAAAGATTTATTAAACCAAGTAAGGCAGTTCTTTATCGATTAATAAGGTTCTCGTGAGACTAAAAGAGGTTTAACTCCGAAAGGAGATACCGACTTATTGAAACGGAAGAAACTGAGACATAGTGAGTATTATAGTATGCAAGATTGTTTCGACACATTATATGCTCAAAGTGTCAGTGGTCATCATTTCTATGACTTAACAGAATTAATGAGTTCTAAAGATAATATACGCCTTGCCTACCGAAACATTAAAAGAAACACAGGTAGTAAAACTGCGGGGACAGATAAATTAACTATTAATGATATTCTGAATTTAAAAGTGGAGGATGTAATAGTAAAGGTTCAAGCCATGTTCAAATGGTATGAACCACAGTCAGTAAGGCGTGTATTCATTCCAAAAGGAAATGGGAAAACTAGACCTTTAGGGATTCCAACGATTTGGGATAGAATCTTTCAACAATGCATACTTCAAATTTTAGAGCCAATTTGTGAAGCCAAATTCCATAAACATAGTTATGGATTTAGACCGAACAGAAGCACTCACCATGCCAAAGCTAGACTTGAATTTCTAATTAACCAATCTGGACTCCATCATTGTGTTGATGTAGATATTAAAGGTTTCTTTGATAATGTAAATCATAGTAAGCTTTTAAAACAAATGTGGTCACTAGGTATCAGGGATAAATCACTTCTCTCTATTATTTCTAGGCTATTAAAAGCAGAGATTGAAGGAGAAGGTATTCCTACAAAAGGTACACCGCAAGGGGGTATTCTGTCACCTTTATTATCCAACATTGTATTAAACGAATTAGATTGGTGGGTTAGTGACCAGTGGGAAACGTTTGAAAGCAGATATACATACTCCACCAACGGTAGTAAGTATCAGCATTTAAAGAAATCAGCTTTGAAAGAGTGTTTCATCGTCCGTTATGCGGACGATTTTAAGGTAATGTGCCGAACTAGGTCACAATCAATAAAAGTGAACTACGCATTAAAAGATTTCTTGAGTAAAAGACTTCATTTGGAAACAAGTGAAGAAAAATCGAAGGTTATTAACCTAAAGAAAAACTCTTCCGAGTTTCTTGGTTTCTCAATAAAAGCAGTAAGAAAAGGAAAAACTAGGTTTGGCTATGTAGCAATTTCCGATATGTCAAAGAAGGCTAAAGCAAACGCCTTCCAAAAGATTAAGGAAGCTATAAAGGTAGTCAAAAAAAAGCCTTGCATTCAGACTGTTTTGAATTTCAATACTGTCGTTATGGGAATTCAAAACTATTATTCTGTCGCCAATAATATTACTATCAATCTAAATGAGTTAAACGCTCATCTACGCAAGACGTTATATAATCAACTAAAGAATATTAGAACCGAGGCAAGTTTTCATGAGATGACTAAGACCTTACAGAAAAGATACAAGGGATACAAGGCTAAACTGTACAAGATACAAAAAATGGTTTTTGTGCCCATCCATGCACAACGATGGAAAAAGACACTTGGTTTCTCCCAAGTGATATGTAACTTTACTACCGAAGGTAGAGCAAAAATTCATAATAGCTTAAAAGCTATCGACAAAAGTATGCTTTCCTACATCATGAGAAATTACATTCCAAACAGATCGATTGAATACAATGACAACAGAATCAGTAAGTTTATTGCTCAGTATGGTAAATGTGCCATATTAGGAGAAGAGTTAGGGATACATGAATGGCACTGTCATCACATAAACCCTTATTACCTTTCAAAAGATGATAGTTATTCAAACTTGCTTATTGTTCATAAAGCAGTTCATCAGTTAGTTCATCTAAAAGACAAAGATAAAATAGAAACTTTTTTACAATCTTTAAAGATTACTAATAAGCAGAAAGAAAAAGTGAATAAGCTACGATTAAAATGTCAAAATGAAATAATCTAATTTTGGAAAAACAGCACTCGTCTGCTTAATACATAGAAAGAATAAATTGGATTAGTTGGAACGCCGTATGAGATGAAAGTCTCATGTACGGTGTGAACAGGGGGAAAAGGGAGAGATAACTTCAAACCCTTACCTATCTGTATTAAGTATAATACTTCACAAAGTTATAGGAAAATGCCAATTTCCAAATTTGGAAAGTAGGATTTTCTTTATATTGATCTAATCATTTCATATTTGAGTGGCTTAAAATCTAAAATTCAAAGGTTAAAGGAGTTCATCAAATTGGAGCAAGTTACTTGTTAAATGAAAAATGGAATGTCACTAATTTTGAACACTCAAAAGGTGTTATGTTGTTAATAAGAATACTCGGTGGTTCAGTAGAAGAGCAGGTTGCAGGGTTATTACATGATGTTTCCTACAAAATAAAGGAGATATTCCTCTCATTTCAAACCTTACAACAACTGTAAGAGTTAATTGATCTTTTTTATTGTATGGTATTACTATAGAGAAATATACGTGGGAGGAAATTATATGAATATTTCAGATAAGCTACTTCAAGTCAAAGAAGTACATAAGATATTTGGTGAGGGACAAAGTGAAACTGTTGCGTTGCAGGGTGTTTCCTTTGATGTTCTTCCAGGAGAGTTTCTTGGAATCATGGGAGCAAGTGGATCGGGCAAGACAACATTGCTTAATTCCATTGCAACTATGCTAAAGCCAACAGCTGGACAAATCTTATTAGAGGGTAAGAATATATCTTCATTTAAAGGGTCAAAACTAGCAAAATATAGAGGAAGTAAGATAGGATACTTATTCCAAGAATTTGAATTGATCGATAACTTAACTGCTAGAGAAAATATCATACTACCGTTGTCCATACATGGCGTAAATCCTAAAGAGCAAGAAGAGCAACTTCAAAAATTAACTAAACAATTTGATATTGAGCCTGTATTGAATAAATTTCCGTCTCAGTTGTCAGGAGGTCAGAAGCAGAGAGTTGCTGCAGCAAGGGCTTTGATTTCAAATCCAAGCATTGTATTAGCAGACGAGCCAACGGGAGCCTTGGATACAAAAAATGCAAAAACCTTGATGGATAAATTATATGCTAACAATCAGGAAGAGGGGTCCACAATTTTGATGGTTACGCATGATGCAAATGCAGCAAGCTATTGTTCTAGAATTTTATTTATCCAAGATGGTTTGATTTTTCATGAGCTTCGAAAGAAAGTGCCTGGAGAAACCCAAAATTCTTTTTATGAGCGTATCCTAATGGTTTTGGCGCAGCTAGGAGGAGGTAGCAGCAATGTTCTTTGATTTTATCAAGCGTAATAGTCGTAAAACGCGAAAAGAAAATGGGGTTTACTTCGCCTCACTCGTCATTTCGATTGTTGCTTTTTATGTCATCCTGTCACTTGGTGAGCAAGATGTACTTGTCTATTTGAAAACCGTTGAGAGTGATGCGGTAGATCGGCTATTGTTAATGATTCCGATACTCTATGCTGTCTCACTGTTGTTCGTATTTTTCTTAGTTTATTTTGCAAATAGATACCAACTCCAACAACGTAGTCATGAATTTGGCATGTATTTAATGATGGGAATGAGGCAAAGTAAGCTGTTCTCCATGATTATGGGAGAAACATTGTGGAACAGCTTAGTTGCTCTATGCATTGGTGTTCCTATTTCGTTATTTTTAACAGAGCTCATTAGTTTGGCCACTTCAAGGCTTATTGGCATGGGGATTATTGGTCACGAGTTTCGCATTTCCTGGGTGGGGCTAGGATTGACGGTATTTGGTTTTATTGTCGTGCAATTATTGGCTGTGTTTGTTCTTAGCTTAAGAATGAGCAGGAAGGAACCAGTAGATTTGCTGAATGACCAAAAGGAAAAATCGCAACGAGTACTTTCACCTGTGTGGAGCAAGGTTAGCTTTCTGACTGGAGCAGCATTACTCCTTGGAACCATTTTCTTATGTGTAGCTTATGGATTGGCCGTATTATATTTGCGAAGCCTGGATTATAGGCTATTTGCGTTAATACTGCTTATAGGAATTTGTGGAACTTTCATCCTGTTTCGTGGCTTGGGAAGCTTAATTGGCGCATCGGTTAAACGTAAAAGCAGTTCTTCTACCGGTTTATTTGTATTTACAGCTAGACAACTTCAAGAGAATGTCTTGCATCAATGGAGCTCCCTTGCCATATCATCACTGTTAATTTTAATGGCGATGATTTGTTTCGCTTTTGGAACTTCTACTGCTTTAAATAATAGTACTACATCTAGTAGAACTGCCGACTTTACGTTTAGAGGATCAGAAGAAGAAATTGTTGCTGCACTCGTATCTGATCAAGTGACGCCCTACGTCAACAGCTATTACGAGATGAAAATAGGACATTTTTGGCCTACTGAAGCAGAAATGTCTGCAAATACAGCTGCACATACTTTTTCTTGGTCTGGATTAGAAGAATCCATCTCCAAAGATAAAAGTGCAGAAGAAAAAGAGCGTTTATTAAGTAATTTATCTTTTCATGATGAGCCTTATTTCATTGCACTTTCTAGTTATAATGCAATGCTAACATCTATCAACAAAGCGCCTATTATATTAGAAGACGATGAAGTTGCCATGTATTCTGATGAAGAATATTCACACTCTTATGATATATTAAGAAGGGCACTGCAGGATAATCCTACAGTTAGTATAGGTGAACAACAACATGAATTAATCTCGACATTGTACACAAGCAATGTCGTTGCAGATAGAGCGATTACGCTCTCCTATGCATTGATTGTACCTGATGATATTTATAATAGCTTCGTTAGAAGTTCTCAAGATTCATCGCTATGGAATATGGTGCTAAAACCTGAATTTGTTCAGGAAAAAGGGTTAATGCAGGCGACCTATGAAGTAGATCAGTTGATGAATACTTACGGTTTAGAATATGAAAGTTATCTTTCTAGCATGGGAAGACAGTTGTTTTATACAGTGGCAGGAAGCTATACGACATTTTATCTAGGCGTTATGTTTCTTATTATTGCAAATACGGTACTGGGCATAAACTTTCTTATGCAACAACGGAGTACAAGACATAGATACTATACAGTAGCTATGCTAGGGGCAAATATTGAATCACTTTGTTCATCAGCAAGGATACAAATATGGTTGTATTTTGGTTTAGTTATTTCGGTAGCATTAGTCAGCAGCATTTTTGGTATTTGGTCCTTGTTGACAACCTTCCCTTCAATGACCCTGAGCTTAGAAAATAGTATGGTGGTAGCCATTATTCTTATTGCGTTTATCGTTTTTGAACTTTGTTATATATGGATGATTCAACGAAAGAGTGATGAAGAAATAAAGAAATTAAAAGAGATTGAGTAGGAGTGAAATCATGGCAAAGATCGTCATTGTTGAGGACGACGTTTTCCTACGTGAAGAGTTACAAAGTATTTTAGAAAAAGAGGGATATTCTGTAGAGAGTATCTCTTCTTTTGATACGCTATTGGAAGATATTATTTCAGCTTCTCCATCGCTAATTATATTAGATTTAAATTTACCAAACCTATCAGGATTCCAAATTTGCCGATCATTAAAGGCTAGAGGAATAGGCCCCATTTTAGTGCTAACCTCACGCAATCAACTTCGTGATGAGCTGCATGCATTGGAATTAGGTGCAGATGATTATTTAACGAAGCCGTGTCATCCGAAACGGCTAATTGCTAGAATTCAAAAACTGCAGCACCTATATGCAAATATGCATATTCTTTTAGATGCTGGTGATTTTCAACTCGATGAGAAGACAAATGTGTTGTATGTTGGCAACAATTCGATTTCATTATCGGAGAATGAAGGAATGATTATGAAGCTCTTAGTGAAATGTGCACCTTCAGTGGTGAATAAGGAACAGTTATTTAATCAGTTATGGGGAAGTAGCGAATATGTGGATGAAAATATATTGCAAGTGAATATGACCAGATTACGTAAGACGCTTGATGAAGCTGGCTTGTCAAATCGAATCAAAACGGTCAGAGGAGTTGGTTATCAATTAGTAGGAGGTGCCTACCAATGAAACTAAGGGATTGGCTAACTCTGCTCAAGCTATCACGTGCTTGGATATTACTTCTTTGTATAAATAATGCTTTTTTTATTTTTCTAGCGTGGGTAGCGTATCCCGAAACATTCAAGCTTTTAGTGGGCATTATGATTGTTTTTTCAATCGCGAGTATTGTGTTGGGCATGTTCCTCGTTTGGAAAGGGAAGACGAAGCAAGACAAAGTATTTTATAAATTTCTAAGAGAGCCTTCACCGGAGCAAGAATCTGCATTGATACAATCGATTGGTGAAATACATAAAGAAAAGGTCAATGATTTAGCCAATAAATTACGGATGCTAAATGACCAGTTAGATGAGGTTAAATTACAGTCATTAGATTATGAAGAATTTATTGAAAGTTGGGTTCATGAGATAAAGACACCTATTTCTTTATTAACCTTTGTTTTACAAAATCGTAAAGAAGAAATGTCAGAATTGGTGTATCAAAGACTTGAGCATGCAAGAATTAATATCAGTGATAATGTCGAACAGATATTATTTTATGCAAGATTACAGGCAGCGCATGTTGATTATAGCCTAGAGAGAGTCTCGCTCAATCTCTGTTGTGAAGATGTACTGTTGGAACTTCAGTCATTACTGGATGAAAAAGAAGTTAAAGTTATTTCTCAGATGGAAGATGTGCCAATAGTGTCAGATGAAAAGGCGCTCCAGTTTATTTTCACGCAGATACTTGTTAATGCAGTTAAATACTCTAATGAAAAAATTGATAGCTTTATCAGGTTAAAAACTGGTTTTGATAGCGTGAAAAATCGGCATTATCTAAGGATATCTGATAATGGTATCGGGGTGCTTAATTCTGATCTTCCTTTCATTTTTGATAAAGGATTTACAGGAGATAATCCTAATAGAAAGCAGTCTACTGGGATAGGATTGTATCTTGTAAAAAAATTATGCGATGAACTGCAGATTGAAATTGAAGTTGAGTCTAAGTATGGGAAGGGATTTGTCATTCAATTTCGATTTCCGAAAATTGAGGATCAATAGACATTAATCATTCAATTTTAGATATTGTGAAAACTTACACTTAAACGGGTGCTTTAATACATTAAGGAGCTGTGGTTACAGTACCTTTTCTTATGCAGCTAATGGGGCAGCATTCCTGTAATGAATGAAAAGAGGTTTTAGTACGTATACCAGTTAAGTTTGTGATTAATACACTTAAGCTAACAGGTGCATTAGTAGAAGATCAAGGCTGTAACTGAGCAGCCTTTTTCTTAGTGTGCCAGGCATGGCAACTATCTAGGTGGTGAAAGTCCACTGTGGGGGTACACATCGACCAACCACTAAGGAAGCGCAAGGTACTTATCGTGAGGTAAGGGCTAGAGGAAGCGTGGAATAAAATCTTGGCTTGACGAACAGAAATCTGATACCAAGGCTCTATAAAGGGATAAGGCTCCTAAGCAAGTCAAAGTCCAAAAAGATGTGCGTAACTTTTTAGAGTAAATCAGGCGAGTAAAAGAGGAAAGATAGTTGTCTTACCCTGGGAGGTCTTGCGGATGTACAGTCGTACAGTCGAAAAAGGTTAGTCGCAAGAAGTCAGCAGAAGCCATAGTAATGAAGTTTTTTTTTCATGAAGGGCTGAACAATTTATAGTGTTTCAACGCCACGAATGCGCAAGTGATGTACTCCGAATGTGTTAATGGGGAAAGTATGAGCGTATCTCAAAGGATAACCAAAAATGAGACTATCACTTACTACGTGAGAGGAAGGGAGAAACGAGTGTGGAACTTTTAGAACAGATTCTAAGTAATCAAAATATGAATGAAGCCTACTTACGCGTTTATAAAAATAAAGGCGCAAGTGGAGTTGATGGAGTAACAGTTGATGAACTAAAGCAATATTTGAAAGAGAACAAGGATGAGCTGCGTAAGCGTATCAGAACAAGAAAATACCAACCACAAGCTGCCTTAAGAGTGGAAATCCCAAAAGAAAATGGAAAGATGCGCAAATTGGGAATACCAACAGTAGTGGATAGAGTCGTTCAACAAGCTATTCTTCAAGTTCTCAGCCCGGTATTTGAAGAGCAGTTCAGTGAATTTAGTTACGGTTTTAGACCAAAAAGAAGTTGTGAGATGGCCATTATAAAAAGCTTGGAAATTCTGAATGATGGATATGATTGGGTAGTGGATATTGACCTTGAAAGATTCTTCGATACAGTCCAGCACGATAAACTTATGCGAATCATATCTAACACCATAAAGGATGGAGACGTGATTTCTTTAATAAGAAAGTTCTTAGTCAGTGGGGTTATGGTGAACGGAAAATATGAAGAAACACCAATTGGTACTCCGCAAGGAGGCAACCTCAGTCCACTGTTAAGTAATATTATGTTGAACGAATTAGATAAGGAATTAGAAAGTAGAGATCTTCCATTCGTGAGGTACGCTGATGACGCTCTTATCTTTGTGAAGAGCGAGAAAGCAGC
>NZ_JBALMO010000054.1:0-258 GCF_036963345.1 Bacillus sp. JJ722 | reverse complement strand
TCGGATGGGTAAACTACTTCAGAATCGCAAACATGAAAAAAGTGACGAATCGAATAGATGAAAAGCTGCGTTCAAGAATCAGGGTAATCATCTGGAAGCAATGGAAGGTTTCTAAGAAACAAATCAAATCGCTCATTCAACTAGGAATTCCGAAGGAAGAAGCGAAAGGATTAACTTTCTGTCGAAAAGGCTACCGATATATAGGATTATCGAAAGTTGTTCATAGAGCAATTTCAAACAAAAGACTAAAGCAGAGGG
>NZ_JBALMO010000053.1:0-9594 GCF_036963345.1 Bacillus sp. JJ722 | reverse complement strand
CTCTATCATAATAAATTTCTGTACTAATCAATTGAGTCTTCAAACCCCTAATTTTCTCTAATGAATTACTAATTTCTTATATTGTGTTGAACTGAAACAACTCTTGAATTCCTTGATACATGGTTTTTCCAGCTCTCTGAATATGAGTTTGACACTTTAATTTTTTATGGGTAACTCGTTGTCAAACATATCGTTTGCCATATAAGAGTATTGGGATTTCTAGTTTTTGTTTCTTTGATTTATTAATAACGATAGTCAATGATATTTTTTTCTTTTTGTAGTTTATCTCCTTATGATAAAACTGGAATTCCAATATAATTCGTCAGTAAGTTCCAAGTTTCATCTAAAATTTGTTTAGGTGGAATATAAATAATAGTACAGTCACGGCCGCGTGTTAATATAACGCGATATGAATTTAGTTTTATTTGGAAAGGGTCTTTTACATCGTATTGAAAATGTTGCCCTTTCCAAGTGCCATTTTGTAAATAAAGATCATCGTCCCAATGGACAATAGCTGTGTCGAGTTCTAAACCTTGTGTTTGGAATTCTGTTACGGAAAATCTTAGCTTCTTACTATGAAATTCTGAATTAAAATGATTGAAATAGAGAGCTACATTAGATATAGCGTTATAGCGATATTGATCTTTAGGTAAGACAGGCACTTCTTTTTTTCGATCCGCACCGCTTGTGCATAAAACACCTGTGGTTTTTGTGTCGCCCATATATAAATTATTTGCAATCATGGCTACAAAGTATTATACAAAGAACAAATGAACGTGATGGGTCTAAAATCTCGTTGAATTGTTACGTTATTATGTTAGCTACATCTATTTTTAATGATGATATCGGTTATGTATCGGGTAATTTATCAGCTAGTAAGGTTAGTTTCAGTTAAAAAGTATAAGAACTACAAAGATAAGAAAGCAGGGATCGACTATGAGTAAATCAGGTAAACACGTATATCAATTTTTAAAAGAGGGTTATGAAATACCTAAGGTTCGAAGGAAATTTAAAAGTGAGCTAGATACAGATGATTTTCTAGCTCTACAAAAAATGATTGATTGAGATGTTGAGAATGAGGATATGCTGCAGTTGTATCTTAAAGGTTATGTTATTACAGAAATTTGTGAGGTAAAAGATATTACAAAGCAACGTGTATCAATCATTATAGGTAAAGAGCGTGAGCGCTTAGGTATATCACCGGAGGATGCAAAACAGCAAAACAGGGAAGCACGTAAAAAGCTTCAAAAATTGTCAGCGTGGTATGCGGGTGTGTATCGTGCGGACGAGGAAGGCGATCTAGAGCCTGTGTTAGATACGATTGATAAGCCAAAGATGGCAACGTTATCTGTTATGTATCAAACATATCAAAAGCTTGGCGGTACAAAGATCAAAATGTCAGATGCAGATGTGGATAGATGTAGATGGAATCCAGAAGAGGATAAGACAGGTGCGGTGGCTGTAAGAATGTATATGGAAGGTCATGGCGGAAGAGCTATTCGTGCAAAGCTTGCAATTTCAAGAGAAGAGTTATTCATGCATTATAGACGTTACTTACGCTTAAAAGCAGAGAAGGCAGCTGAGGCGAAGGTAACGTCTTCAGCAGTTTTACCTACAGAATCAAGTGAAGAAACACAAATTAGAGGTTTATGAGGTGGTTCGATTGAGGTTTGCTGATATTAAGCCGTTTATACAAGCAGGGAGTTACGAGATAAACATAGGGTTGTCGTTCCTGGAGCGGGAGTTAGCTGATTATGAAAAGGACTATGGGCTAGAGTTAAATCCTGACTTTCAGCGTGGGCATGTTTGGACAGAGGCTCAACAGATAGCATATATGGAGTTCTTGTTACGAGGTGGTAAAACAGCTCGGGTTATTTACTTAAATTCACCAGTGTTTGGTGACAGACGAGAAAAGGGGGATCTCTCGGATACATTATTATGTGTTGACGGATTACAAAGATTAACAGCATGTTTACACTTCGTAAGAAACGAGATTCCAGTGTTTGGGACATACTATAAAGATTATGAGGATAGACCAAGTATAACGGACGGGTTATTATTTAATATAAACGGGTTAAAGAAACGTTCTGAAGTGCTACAGTGGTATATTGAGTTTAATTCGGGCGGCACAATCCACACAGAGGATGAAATTAACCGGGTAAAAAGATTACTGGCAGATGAGCAAGTAAAACAGCATAAATAAGGTAATAAACAACAGGCGGAGGGGTAAATTTTCCGCTTTTTTGTGGTCGTTTTATCTACAAATCTACAAAAATTTNNATTATAAATTTGTCTACAAAAGGGTAAAAGTTGGGGTATAATAGAGATGTAGATTTCTGGGGAGGAATTGAAATGAACATAAATGACATGGTAGTAGACAAAGTAAACGTATGGTTGAAGGAAGCCGGAAAAACACAGCAATGGTTAGCGGACGAGATGGGTGTTAGTAAATCACTTGTCGGTCATATACTTAATAAGAACAGGAATGTACAATCGGCACATATTCAAAAATTTGCTGACATAATGGGAATATCTTTAAAAGAATTGATTAGTATGAAAGATCCGGAGGAAGAAATTTTTAGTGTTCAATTTAGAGGTAACTTAACCTCAAAAGAGGCTGAGAAAGGTTTAAAATATTTACTATTTGCTATAGAGGATTATGAACATATTGTAGATATCGATGAGAGAAAGGCGGGGGGCTACAATGGGTAAAGATGAACTACGTACAGTACATGCTGAGATCGTAGGTGAGGCGTTTGCTCTACAGGCGTTAAATTCTTATTTCGGGGCAGATGTGTTCATAGGGGCAAGTGTGGAGATAAAGTTACAGGAAATTGCAACATTAATTTATCAAAACATAAGTGATACATCGTATCATGGGGCAACTATAACGAATAAGGAGACGGGGAAGGTGTATGTATCACTAAATACAAACCAATCCTTACGTAAACGCTATTTTACGGCTGCTCATGAGTTGTGGCATGTGCTACAAATCAAAGACTTAATTGACGCAAAAATAAACGAGGAAAGAGCAGCAGAACGTTTTGCAGCGGCTTTGATATTACCCGCATCTTTAATGAAGTTGCTATGGGATGATGTGCAGAAGGAGGATATGGAGAAACAAGTTATTCTGATTGCGGATATGTCTTCTGCACCTTATGTATCTGTAGCTAAGAGGGTAGTGGAGTTAGGCTTAGTAAAGGATAATAAATCCAAAAAAGGGTTATTAGCAGAAAATAAGAATGAGAAATACTGGGTAGAGCTTCGTGAACAACTAGGGATATCACATAGTCCTTTAGATGATGCATATCGCTTTTCAAGTTTCAAAAAGTATGAAGATGTACTCTTAAAGAGTATAGAGAATAAAGAACTAGGTGTAGTGGAGGTTTCAACTAAGTTAGCTCATGTTTCTCCAAAACTAGGGAGTAAGCTGTATGAGTCTTGGGTGGATGAAGTTAGAAAGGAAGAGTTGGTCGAGGATTATGATGATTAATTAAATATAGAGAGGATGTTGTATGTAGATGGGAAGCATTAAGGGGAAGGTATTCATAGATACGAATATGATTAAGTATGCCCATGTAGTTGAGAAGGTTGATATGTTTGATTGGCTTCAGAAAGTATATGAATCAATTTATATACATAAAGAGGTGTTAGATGAGTTATATGGGACTGAGGCATATACAGTTGCAAGTCATTTAGTTGCGGATGGTACATGGGAGCTTTTTAACCCGGATGATGCGAACTGTTTAGATATGGTACAAAAATTGCTGTATGATGAACAACTGAAGTTAGTGGAAGATGCATTTAGGGAGTTAAGTAGACGTAAGAAAGCGGATGGGAAAACAGTTAAAACTACGAATAATACGGGGGAGATACATTCGTTAGCTGCAGCACTAATACTAAACGCTGAAATTATTAGTAGTAATGACTATGAAATTCGTGAAATAATCGAGTATGAGAAATTTACTATTATTTCAGATGTTTCAAATAATCGTATGCTTATTCAGCAGGATACTTTAGAAGATTTTTGCGTACTGTGTGTTAAGCATGGTATTGCGGATAATAGGAAGCAAGTAAAGACACTGTTATCAGTAGCTTTACGAGGTGATCCTAAGCTCAAGGAAAAGAAAGAAAAGTTAGATGAGCGGCTTAGGGATTTAGGTACATACATATAAACAAAGCAGATGACTACAGTTCATCTGCTTTTTTGGTGTGATAAGGGGAGTGTCTTAGATAGTTCTGAATGTTGGTATACTTGCTTTTATAGGATAGGCAGAAAGGGTTGACTAACATGGCAGAAGTAATTGAAGTACAAGATATTAGTGAAATTACGGGAGACCGTTTTGGTAAATATGCAAAATACTTAATTCAGAGAAGGGCGCTACCAGATGCAAGGGATGGGTTAAAGCCCGTTCAAAGGCGTGTTCTTTACGCTATGGTAGAGGACGGGTATACACATATGATAAGCCATATCGTAAGTCGGCAAAGACGGTTGGTACTGTAATTGGTAACTATCATCCACATGGAGATAGCTCGGTGTATGAAGCAATGGCACGTATGAGTCAGGATTGGAAGATGGGATTAAAGCTTATCGATATGCATGGAAATAACGGTAGTATCGATGGGGATAGTCCGGCTGCTATGTCAAAGCTGCTATTGAGCAGTCTTTTTTTTGTGTGCCAGGCATGCCAACTATCTAGGTGGTGAAAGTCCACTGTGGAGGTACACATCGACCAACCACTAAGGAAGCGCAAGGCACTTATCGTGAGGTAAGGGCTAGAGGAAGCGTGGAATAAAATCTTGGCTTGACGAACAGAAATTTGATACCTAGGCTCTATGAAGGGATGAGACTCCTAAACAAGTCAAAGTCCAAAAGATGTGCGTAACTTTATAGAGTAAATCAGGCGAGTAAAAGAGGAAAGATGGTTGTCTTACCCTGGGAGGTCTTGCGGATGTACAGTCGTACAGTCGAAAATGGAGAGGAAAGGGGAAACGAGTATGGAACTTTTAGAACAGATTCTAAGTAATCAAAATATGAATGAAGCCTACTTGCGTGTATATAAAAATAAAGGTGCAAGTGGAGTTGATGGTGTAACAGTCAATGAACTTAAGCAATATTTGAAAGAGAATAAGGATGAGTTGCGTCAGCGCATCAGAACAAGAAAATACCAACCACAAGCTGCCTTAAGAGTGGAAATCCCAAAAGAAAATGGAATGATGCGCAAATTGGGAATACCAACAGTAGTGGATTGAGTAGTTCAACAAGCCATTCATCAAGTTCTCAGTCCGATATTTGAAGGGCAGTTCAGTGAATTCAGCTACGGCTTTAGACCAAAAAGAAGTTGTGAGATGGCTATTATAAAAAGCTTGGAATTTCTGAATGATGGATACGATTGGATAGTGGATATTGACCTTGAAAGATTCTTCGATACAGTCCATCACGACAAACTCATGCGAATCATATCCAACACAATACAAGATGGAGATGTGATTTCTTTAATATGAAAGTTCTTAGTCAGTGGAGTGATGGTGAACGGAAACACCAATTGGAACTCCGCAAGGAGGCAATCTCAGCCCACTACTGAGCAATATTATACTGAACGAACTGGATAAGGAATTAGAAGGTAGGGAACTTCCATTCGTGAGATACGCTGACGACGCTCTTATCTTTGTGAGGAGCGAGAAAGCCGCGAACAGAGTGATGACATCAATCGTAAGATTTATAGAAGAGAAATTAGGATTGAAGGTCAATGCAGAAAAGAGTAAAGTCGCTCGCCCAAAAGATTTGAAATTCTTAGGATTTGGATATTACTTCGATTCTAAAAATAATAGATATCAAGTGAAACCACATCTAATCTCAGTACAGAAATTTCAAAGAAGGCTTCGAAAACTAACAAAACGAAACTGGGGTGTTTCGTTAGACTACCGAATATTGAAACTAAAACAAGTTATATTCGGATGGGTAAATTACTTCAGAATCGCAAACATGAAAAAAGCAACAGAACGAATAGATGGGAAGTTACGCTCAAGAATCAGAGTAATCATCTGGAAGCAATGGAAGGTATCCAGAAAACGAATTAAGTCGCTCATTCAACTAGGAATTCCAGAGGAAGAAGCGAAAGGATTAACTTTCTGTCGAAAAGGCTACCGATATATAGGATTATCGAAAGTTGTTCATAGAGCAATTTCAAACAAAAGACTAAAGCAGAGGGGAATACCTTCTGCTTCAGAACACTATCTAAGAGTACACACTGTAATATAAATTGAAACGCCGTATACGAGAACCGTACGTACGGTGTTGTGAGAGGGGCGAAAATAAAGTGATTTATTTTCCCTCTACTCGATTGAATTTTAGGAGCTTCATCCTATAGTTTACTAAAAGTGTAAAATAAAAAGCCTTATACTGTCTGTAAAGGCTTAATGAAATGTTACTTTTATTAATATTTTTGAAGATTATCAATGACCCAATATTGTTCAATTGGTTCAATTTTGCTTTTCACAAAAAACTTATATGAATCATCGATGTTAGGTACTTCAAAAAAGACATTAATTTTTATTGTTTCATCTGGTCTAACAGGCTCTAGCTTAGCTACTACTTTTCCGTTGTAAATTTTATTGTTTTTGTCATGTAATTCATATTTTAATTCAGTAGCATCTACTAATTTATTGTCATCCCTTACATTTTTCACAGATAAATTCACAACCACATTATATATAGTCTGTTTCTTCTCTTCGATTGTAATTTTTTCGGAATACCCATTATGAACAGTTGTTAAATAATTACCGCCTTTTACTCCTTCACCATATAACATAATACCTTTTTCTAATCTTGCTGCTATTTCTTGATCTTCCTTTGAAAATTCACTATCTTGAGAACTATTTTCCTTAATCACAGTTTCTTCATCTTTCTTATCATTGGCATTACTATTATCATTGCATCCAGTTAATGTGACTCCTAATGCAATAGCAGTTAGAATGATAAAAACTGATTTTTTCAATCAAAACACCTCATTTTTAAATACTTACCTACCACATTAACATACTTTTCATAAAGTATATATTTTTTGGTAATTATGTAAGAGGTTTGCCTGTGTTGACAATAAATAAAATCAGTGTTCTCTCCAAAAAAAAGAACAGTAAATAGAAAACTAATTTACTGTTCTTCCTTAATTAAGCCGCAACACTTTGACTTTGACAGTATTCTATTGCTTGCATTGTTTTTCTAACTTCATTATGAAGTCTTTTTTTTAAAAGTTTCTAAACGTAGTCCAATCGTATAATCGTGTTTATTAAAAATAAGTTTATTAAAGTAGTTATGGTAATCGACTGTGCTAGAAAATTCAAAACGAGTCCATTTATTAACCATTAATAACAAGGGTCTAACAATTAAACAAAATGGCGTTTTTAAACATTCTATCAGTAAACTAATTCAGGTTTATCGCGTCTTCGATTATATATATGTATACTTTTAACGGAGGGAACTTTGTAGGTATTAATTGGAATTGATGTTATATTATTACTGATACTGAATTGAGGTGAAATTATATGAAGAAAAATTTGCTAATTATATTATTTGCCATCCTACTGCTTGTGACAGGTTGTAGCAGTGATAAAACTGATACAAAAGAAATAGACAATACAAAAGAAATAGACAATACAAAAGAAATAGACAATACAAAAGAAGCAAAGAATGAAAGTGAGTACATTACAAAAGAAATTGAAGAATCTAACACGGAAGTTCCTGGTGAAGTACTATCTCCTGGTTATACGTTGAAAAAGAGAGAAAAGATTATTTTTGAAAATGAAAGTGGAAAAATCATATACTTAGGCGAATCTATTGATGAAGAAGGTAAATTAACAGCTGCAATCAAACAAGAAGGAGACACTAAAAACCTTGATATTCATATAGAATTAAAGTACATATTTCCTGATAATTCGTACTTGATTACTCGCACAACAAGAGATGCAATAGATTATCGATTTAATCCAAACGATAAAATTCTTGTGCTTAAGAGTCCTTATATTGCAGAAGAAGAACCGATAAAAATAGTTTATAGAATTTTAAACGAAATAGAAGGTGATACTTTAATAAATAACGACTTACTTGGCTTTATAAATATGAAGAAAACGCCATACACACTTAATCTTGAAAAAACTAGTGATACCCTAAATATAGCTCCCCTTAAGAAATAACGATTAAATGTTATCAGCCAACAGTTGACTCAGATTGAGGTTTCAAGCGATGAGCGTTATATACGGTTATCGCTTTTTATTTTGAAAATTCATAATTACCTTGTATTCCACTATCTTCCCCCGTTTGCTCACTACTTATAGAAATATGACTGAAATATAGAAAGTTTATACTTTCCTTATAGAGAGTAGACTAAATCCCCTTTGCTATTCACACACCTGTCAGAAGATCATTTTCACCTTAAGCCATTTTCCCGAATCGGTATGGCTCAAGGTGATATTCCTAAAGAAAAGAACTATTATAGAGCTACTTTTCGCTTATTTCATATGGTTAAATAAAATGTGTTCTATCATATATTAGGTAATAACCTAAAATACACTTATTTATATTTTACAATAACAAGTTAGTAAGACACTGAAAATATTCTAATAATAGTAATTAAATGTTGATAAATCAAAACTCTTACACGAAAACATTTGTTTTTGTACAGGTAATTAGAGTATTTCCTAAATATATATTTGTGATATATTGGGAATAGAAAATAGGGGAATCAATCAAGAAAGAGTTGAGAAAAGTGAAGGAAGAAAATACGACTAATCGTCCTAAAACGTATCAATTAGATACATTTTTAGAGTTACATGGAAGAGGGATGTCAGTAGAAGACATATGTTTAATGTATAAAGGAATGATAGAAGAAGATTATCACCTTACCATTGACGAAATCGTAGAGTATTTACAATGCTCAGATCGGTATGTGCGAAATGAAATACTACCATTTGTTAAACATATCCGTATTAATCAAGTCGCGCGTAACATGCTGCTTAAGTATGCTGTGGAGCATGACGAGCCAAATCCGTTGTATATGAAACGGATATTGTTTTCATTATCATCCTTTCACGAATTTTTCTTAAATAATACCACTTATAGTAGGGCTTATATTCGCTTTAATATGACTGATTTTGAGTTTGAGGAAATAAAAGAGTTGATGACCATAATTAAGGAGTCCAACGAGAAGAACAAAGAGAAATTGACCTTATCTGAAGAAATACAGTGGACGATAGATTCATTTAAGTCAAAAGACTTTGAAAATCGTCCAGTAAAGTCAAAACTCACAACCATGCCAAAAAAATTACTATCAGCTAAAGATATAAAGGCTGAGAAGGGTATTAGATATGATATAATCTTTTATCAATACGCCGCTAACACAGGATTAAATAAAGTGGAATACGGCTCCAATAAGAATGGGGATCCTATTTTTGTTCGTTATATAAAAAAAGAGATGGATGAAAAGTTTTTGGTAAAGATGGAAATATCGTTGTTTGAACAATTACACGATTCATTTGGAGATGATTTGAATAGCCATTTAATCAAAAAAACAAAAAGGATGTTATTAAAAAGTTAAA
>NZ_JBALMO010000052.1:12510-16923 GCF_036963345.1 Bacillus sp. JJ722 | reverse complement strand
CGGCCCGTTTAGCCCCGATGGCATAAGACGAATCACACAGGAAATCCTGATTTCCGAAGTGATTTGGCTTATGACATGAGGGGCTGGCCGATGAAGCTGGACAATCGAATCGCTTGTCAGCTCTTCGTGTATCCTTTATCTCAGTCGAATGGCTCCAGTCCATACGGAGCTAAACGGGCGCTTCCTATTTTCTACTAATGCTTTTCATAAATGATATATGGTTCGTATCCTTGCTTTTTTAAATTTTTCGCTAATGAATCTGCTAGCTTCTTGCTTTTGAAAGCTCCTATTTGGACTTTGTACGAGCCTGTTGCTGGAATATTACTAACAGGTGCTGATGATTTCTTTAAATTGTATTCCTCAGCTATTGCTTTGGCAATCGCTTCACCACATGCTTTACGATAGGTTTCCGACTTAAGTAATTTTACTTCCGTACTGTTAGTCATAAAACCACATTCGACAAGAATAGCTGTCATATTTGTTTCACGAAGCACATAAAAGTCAGCGGTTTTAACACCGCGATTGTTTAAACCAGTTGCAATAACTAAGTTTTTTTGTGCTTTTTCTGCTAGTGTTCGTGATTTCTGGCTGGCTGAGTTAAATATATACGTCTCTATTCCTGAAGCGCTATGCCATTCTAAACCATTACCTGCTGCGTTTGAATGAATAGATATAAAGCAATCTGCTTGTAGAGTGTTGGCTTTTTGAATTCGTGTTTTTAATGCTACATCTTGTAGATCACTATGGGTGAAAATGATCTTAATATTTTCATACGCTAGAAGAAAATTGCGAGCATAAGAAGCAATTGATCGGTTAACTTCATATTCTTTTAATCCATCGGGACTTCTTTTGCCGGCTGTACTATAACCATGCCCAGCATCCAAAACGATTTTCATTTTTCCCCTCCTTTTAATTGATAGGTTGTCTTATTTTGCTCGCTGTCCAACCTTACATCTGCCTTTCTAAAAAGTACAGGTGAAGATTTTCTAACTCGTCTTATTATGATATGAAGGCTCGTACGAAAAGTAGCGCCCATACAAGAAAAAAGAGGCTGTGTAAACAACCTCTTTTTTAGAAGGGAGATATTTGATTTGTACATGTATTAAGTACATTTTGCGTACTTCTGTTTAACTTATTATCGTTTTAACTGATTGTAAAAGCGATAGCGATCGGCTCTAAATGAAGATTTTACGTATTCAAAAGGTGTATCATCTTCTAAATAGGATGTTTGAATAATGCGTAAGACAGGGCTATCTTTCTCAATCAGTAAATACTTTGCTTCGTAAGAGCTTGCCGCAATTGCTTCTAGTTCCTGGTGGGCATCCTTAATCTTGAGTGATAAATCGTCCTCAATAAATTGATAGATGGAATCCATCGCTTGCTCCTTTGTTAAACCTTTCGTTAAATGTATAGGCATATAAGCGGTTTCTAGAGCCATTGGTAAATTATCGGCAAGGCGAATACGTTCGATTTGTAAAACTTCTTGACCTGGTTCAATCTCAAGCCTTTTAGCCACTGCACGACTTGCAGGAACTGTATCGTATGATAGTATTTGGCTACTCGGAGTTAATCCACGCTCTATCATATGCTCAGAGAAGCTCGTCAACCCTTGTAGCACTTGTTCGACTTTTCGTTTGTTGACGAATGTCCCAGTTCCTTTCTTTCGGTACAGGAAGCCTTCGTTTACAAGGTTTGTTAATGCTTGTCGAACCGTCATTCGACTTATTTGATATTGTTCAGCGAATTCCCGTTCAGATGGAATAGCTTGATCCGGTTGTAAATAACCAGAATCAATCTGGCTCTTCACTAGCTCTTCTAGCTGGTGATAAATGGGTACGGGTGATTTTTTATCAATCATCATGATTTTTATTACTCCTTGAAAAGATCCTTTAAATCAATTGTAAAGCATCTTGGTCTGCGATAATTGTTACTTTTTTGTGTAAACGTAAAGCAGACGCAGGGAACTCCTCAGAAATTTCTCCATATACAAGGCGTTTAATGGCTTCTGCTTTCGAAGCACCTGATGCTAGGAGAATAATTTCTTTGCTATCCATTATGCTTTGGATTCCCATTGTTACTGCATGAGTTGGTACTTCATCAATGGTATCAAAATAACGTGCATTAGCTTTGCGAGTGCTTTCAGCTAATGTAACCACATGTGTTCGACTTTTAAAAGATGTGCCTGGCTCATTGAATCCAATATGTCCATTGTGACCAATACCTAAAATTTGCATATCTATTCCACCAATATCATGGATATAGTTTTCGTACCTTATAGCCTCTTCTTCCATGTTTGGTGCGATTCCATTAGGAATATTAGTCTGATTTAAGTTTACATCAATATAGTTAAACAATTTTTCTCTCATGAATGTAAAATAACTGTTTTTATCATCTCTGTCTAGACCTATATATTCATCTAAATTCACTGTTCGTACTTCTTTGTATGAAGTTCCAGCTATTTTGTAGTCTTGTATCAAGTTCTTATATAAACCCTCTGGTGTACTTCCAGTAGCTAATCCTAATACGATCTTAGGATTTTCTCTTACATTATTAATTATTTTTTGTGCTGCAAGGCGGCTCATATCTTCATAGTTTTCTGTACGTATGATTTCGAATAGCATTCTATGCACCTTCTTAGACGAGTATTTTTAAAATCATTTAGTCTTTTTAAAAGCGATTTTTCCCCGACAAATAGTCATAACTATGTCCAGTTTATCATTTAGTACAACTATATCAGCATCTTTTCCTATTGTAATACTACCTTTACGATTATATACATGAGCTTGTTTCGCTGGATTAACGGAAGCTAGTTTAATAACATCCTGCAATTCAAGTGTCGTGAAGTGGAGCATGTTTTTTACGGAATCAATCATTTTAAGAATACTTCCCGCAAGTGTGCCATCTTCAAGAGTTGCTTGACCATCAGCTACAATGACTGGCTGGCCACCTAATTCATAACGACCGTTCTTTAAGCATTTAGCCCGCATGGAATCTGTGATAAGCAATGCTCCGTCTGTCCCTTTAGCATTGATTGCCAGTTGTATCATTTCTGGACAGATGTGAATGCCATCTGAAATCAGTTCTACTTTTAATTCTTTAAATAATAGTGCTGCACCAGCTGTTCCCGGTTCGCGATGATGAAGTCCACGCATGCCGTTATATAGGTGCGTTACCTGAGTTGCTCCAGCTGCAACAGCATCTTTCACTTCAGCATAGGTTGAGTCTGTATGTCCAATTGAAGCCGTTACATTATGGTCTGCAAGATATTGAATGAATTCCATGCCATTTGGCATTTCAGGAGCAATTGTTACTAATTTGATTGTACCATCTGCTTCATGTTGCCATTTATTGAATACTTCTATATTAGGCTCTAAAATATGCTCTTCAGGTTGAGCGCCTTTCTTATCTGGATTAATGAATGGTCCTTCTAAATGAATACCGATTACTTCTGCTTCAGCTCGATCATGAGCGACCTTTTGATAAACTGCAGCATTTTGTAATGCTGCAACAATTTTATCTTCAGCTTGAGTCATAGTTGTAGCAAGAAAGCTTGTTGTACCTTCTTCTGGTAAGCGCATAGCCATTGTCTGTAGCGCTTCTGGAGTGCCATCCATTGTATCAGCTCCACCTGCACCATGAATATGAACATCAATAAATCCAGGAATGATTTTTGTTCCTACTTCCAGTGTTAGAATCTCTGCATTTTCTAAGAAATGTTGTGGCAGGTTTTTTACTTTACCTACTTCGAAGATTTTACCTTCAGTAAGCAGAATATAACCGTTTGTTAAGACTTCGTTTTCTAGGTATATATCAGCATTTTTTAATAGGATGCTTGAATTCATGATGAACCTCCCAATATATGTTTATATACTATATATTTTATCATTTTCCGACAGAAGACTCCTTCCTTAATCGTGTGAAGGGCATAGCCCAACAATAAGTGGGAGATGAATGTCGGTTAGGCATTAGCCTAAAGTTTTTTTGACCTTCGTAAGTGGGACTGCCCTTCTTGTGGCACACATCACGACAGGGATATTAATGCAGGACAAAATCTTAAAAATGAAGCGATAAGACTTCTAACCGTAGGGACTACGGGGATAGCCTATCCCATTAGAAACCGATACGTTTCTTTATGTAGGAATCCCCCACCATTTACGAAAGTGATTTTCTTTCGTAAATGGTGGGTAGTTCAACAATTCAGATAACTGGACTTCTATACCAGTGTCTAAGAAACATATGTGTAAATCATGCCAATAATGATTTTATTTTTAAAAAATTGGTTGTTATTCCTTTGAAGTAGAGTGATTCTAAGTCGAGATCCGAGCTCTAAACGCCTAGTGAACTTCACACTTTTTCTTACGATAAGTCAACTAAGAAATGCTGAAACGGCCCGTTTAGCCCCGACAAGCATAA
>NZ_JBALMO010000052.1:0-12438 GCF_036963345.1 Bacillus sp. JJ722 | reverse complement strand
GGCCGTTGAAGCTAGACAAATCGAATCGCTCCACTCTTCGTGTTTCCTTTATCTCGTGCGAAGTGCGTAAGTCTTAAAACGGCGCTGAACGGGTGCGACTTTCGCTTTTGTAGAGAAGCAGATTGATATGATGATTGTTTGTAAATAAGTTAAAGTAGAGATAGTTCCTATAAAGTGAAACTTTAATCGGTGGGGGGTTCGTCCATCCCTCACCGATTATTAGTTGAGCCAATCGGGTTCTTACTGGTGCTTAATCTCCCACTTANNGTGGGAGTCTTAGCGCCAGTTAGAACGGGATAAATTCAGTCAGAAAATTTCGTTTATACTCAGTTCAAGTTATAATGTAAGTTAGAACTTGGGCAATATAGTTTATAGGTTAAATGTTAGAATTAGCCATTTATAGATAATTCTTTTCTTCATATTTGGTTCTAATGCAATTAGTGCTAAAATAAAGTGAAACATCCATCAATCGGGTATATTCCCTGCTGTTGGTTAGTTGAAACAATCGTGTTCCTATTACTTAACGTTATCTCGGCGTTAGTTAGGACAGAGCGAATAGATTGTGTTTGAATTAAGGAGGATTCCATTTGGCGAAAGTTCGTACGAAAGACATACTTGAAAAATTTAATCTAGAGTTAATTAGTGGTGAAGAGGGGATTAATAGACCTATTTCGTCTAGTGACTTGTCACGACCAGGAATTGAAATAGCTGGTTTCTTTGAATATTACCCAGCTGAAAGAATGCAATTATTAGGAAAAACAGAGTTGTCTTTTTTTAATAAATTAAGTAAACAAGAAAGAAAACACCGCATGGATATGCTTTGCACAGATATTACACCTGGTATCATTGTTACACGAGATCAAGAAATACCGGAAGAGTTAATCGAAGCATCTGTAAGAGAATCTGTACCAGTGTTACGTTCTCGTATGAAAACAACGAGAGTATTTAGCCGATTAACGAATTATTTAGAAAGTAAATTGGCTCCAACAACAGCTGTACATGGTGTTTTAGTTGATATTTATGGTGTAGGTGTTCTAATTACAGGAAAAAGTGGCGTAGGTAAAAGTGAAACAGCATTAGAGCTAGTAAAACGCGGACACCGTCTAGTAGCGGATGATTGTGTAGAAATCCGTCAAGAAGATCAAGACACATTAGTAGGGGGTGCTCCTGATTTAATTGAGCATTTGCTAGAGATTCGTGGGTTGGGAATTATTAATGTTATGACTCTATTCGGAGCAGGAGCTGTTCTGAGTAAAAAGAAAATATCTTTAATTATTAATCTTGAGCTTTGGGAGAAGAACAAGCATTACGATCGCTTAGGTCTAGATGATGAGAAGCAAAAGATTATTGATACAGAAATTCCGCGTTTAACAGTTCCTGTTCGACCTGGACGAAATTTAGCAGTTATCATCGAAGTAGCTTCAATGAATTTCCGTTTGAAACGAATGGGAATGAATGCTGCACAACAATTTACAACAAAACTGTCTGAAGTGATTGATGAAGGAGATCACGAAGATACATATTAAAAAAGTTATGAAGGGAAGGGAGCGATCGTATAAATGGATAAATTTGATCCTATTAGTCCCATTGCTATTCAATTGGGGCCGTTGTCCATACATTGGTATGGTGTGATTATTGGTACTGGTTTACTTTTAGGTTTATTGTTAGCATTACGTGAATCGGAAAAACGAGGTTTACCGAAGGAAACCTTTTTAGATTTAATTTTATTTGCTGTTCCGATCTCTATCATTTCGGCGCGTATCTATTATGTTATTTTTCAATGGGATTATTATGTGCAAAATCCTAGTGAAATCATTGCGATTTGGAATGGTGGAATCGCGATTCATGGTGCATTAATTGGGGCGGTTCTAACAGCTTACGTATTTTGTAGAGTAAAGAAAATTTCGTTTTGGAAAGTGGCGGATATTGCTGCACCTAGCATTTTGCTTGGACAAGCGATTGGCCGTTGGGGTAACTTTATCAATCAAGAAGCATATGGTGGCGAAGTAAGTAGACAGTTCCTAGAAAACTTGTTTATTCCAGATTGGATTATTAATCAAATGTATATTGATGGCGTTAATGGCTTAGCCTACTACCATCCAACATTTTTATATGAATCGCTTTGGAGTTTCTTGGGAGTTATTATTTTGCTACTGTTACGTAGAGTAAACTTACGACGTGGCGAACTCTTCCTAACGTATGTGGTTTGGTATAGTATTGGCCGATTCTTTATTGAAGGACTGAGAACAGATAGTTTAATGTTAACTGACACTTTACGAATGGCTCAAATTATTTCTATTGTGCTAATTGTTGGTGCTGTTATTACGCTTATTTATAGACGCGTAAAAGGCTTAAGCAATGCAAGGTATAAAGATATGTAACAAATTATTCAACGAATGCAATCTTGCTTACTAAGGCGGGTTGCTTTCGTTTAAAACAAGTTGGAAAGAAGGTAGGAAGCAACTTATGACACGCAACATCAATACCGTATTATTCGATTTAGATGGAACGCTTATCAATACCATTGATTTAATTCTTGCTTCGTTTACTGAAACACTTAATCACTTTTATCCAAATAAATATAGTCGTGAAGACATGTTGAAATTCATTGGACCACCATTAGTTGATTCATTTCAATCTATAGATCCAGAGCGAGTTGATGAAATGGTTGACTATTACCGTGAATTCAATATGAAGAATCACGATGCATTAGTAAAAGAATATGAAGGTGTGTTAGAAACAATTGAAGCTTTACAAACGGCAGGTTTCAAAATTGGAATCGTTACAACTAAACTAAGAGCTGCTGTTTTAAAAGGGTTAAAAATTGGAAAGTTAGATCCTTACTTTGATGTAATTGTGACTTTAGATGATGTAAAAAATGCAAAACCAGACCCAGAGCCAATCAATATGGCTTTAGAACAGTTGCACTCTACACCAGAAGAAGCGATTATGGTTGGAGATAGTTCTCATGATATCCTTGCAGGACAAAATGCAGGAACATTAACGGCTGGTGTAGCATGGACTGTGCAAGGAAGAGAGCATTTAGAAGCGTATAATCCAGATTATATGCTCGATAATATGAGAGATTTATTACATATACTAAAGGTTGAGTGAGAATGAGAAAAACGGTACGATATCGAGTTGAAGGTGCAAATTCTTTATGGCATGTGTATAAAACAGTTCCTTTCTGGAAAGTAGTCCGAAATTTTGTTGTGATACAAACAGCACGATATACACCGTTTTTATCTATGAAAAATTGGCTTTATCGAACTTTTCTTGGCATGAAAGTAGGCGATCAAACATCGTTTGCTTTAATGGTCATGTTAGATATTATGTTTCCAGAAAAGATATCGGTGGGACGCAATACAGTCATTGGATACAATACAACCATTCTAGCTCACGAATATTTAATTAAAGAATATCGTCTAGGTGATGTAGTAATTGGAAGTGAAGTAATGATTGGTGCAAACACAACAATTTTACCAGGTATAACAATTGGTGATGGAGCCATTGTATCTGCAGGAACAGTCGTACATAAAGATGTACCAGCAGGCGCTTTTGTTGGTGGCAATCCAATGCAAATTATTTATACGAAAGAGCAACTGGCTGAACGTTGGAAAGACGATCCGATATATGGAATGAACCAAGGAAACATGGGCTGACAATATTGTCAGTCTTTTTTTGTGGGGAAAGATAGTATAGGTGTGAATTATATGAGCGGAGAATTAGAAATA
Source organism: Bacillus sp. JJ722 (assembly GCF_036963345.1). Classification (NCBI taxonomy): domain Bacteria; kingdom Bacillati; phylum Bacillota; class Bacilli; order Caryophanales; family Bacillaceae; genus Bacillus; species Bacillus sp. JJ722. The sequence goes on along the minus strand of NZ_JBALMO010000052.1, from coordinate 8,704 downwards.
TGAGCAGAGAACCAAATATATGAGCAGGAAACCAAACAAATACTCACAAACCACAATTCAAAAAAAGATCTATCTCACCAAGAGATAGACCTTCATATCACTTACTTGCAACGAAAACCGTATTTAGATCTTTCTTCACTAGTTCGGCGACTAGTATATAGCGATTTGGTGCATCTCCAATGAAATCAAAAGGATAGCATGTGGTTACGGTTAATGTTGGTTTGGTTTTTGGAACAATGACGGTTCGATCGTCACTATCAACGATGCGGGTTTTCTTCACTTTGAAAGTAAATGTTCCAGCAGTAGTTGTTGTTACGAGTTCATCACCTACACCTACTTCACCTAAGCGGCGAAATACGGTATCGCGATGTCCAGATAATACGGAATTATCTCGTTCACCAGGTAAAACTGATCCAGCGAAATGGCCGACGCCTTTGGCTAGTTCGTCTTCATCTGTTCCGTGAATAATAGGCAATGATTTATCAAGCTTAGGAATATATAGCTCTCCCATCAGTTCGCCTTCTTTTGGAATTTGCGTATAAGTCACCTTGTTAGCATGCTTTTTATTCACAGTTGAAACTGGTTTGGAGGATGACTCTGTTGTATCTTCTTTAACCACAGTTTTATTCCATTTGTACATCGTGTAGCCGGCTAGTAACTTATAAGCGTTTGTCGTAGTGAAATAAGCACCACCCAGCAGCAAAAGCAAGGCGCAAATGAGAAGTATCAACTTTTTCCGTTTGCGAGGCTTTGTAGATTTCACTTATTTTACAGCTCCTGCTTTTCTAAATGTAAAGATTGCAGCACCTAGTAAAACTAGACCAAATAAGAAAGTACCCATGTAGTTTCCAGCAGTATTTGGTAGTTTTGCACCTTTTTCTGTTATAGGCTTATTAACAGGTTTTGTTTCGATTTTATCTGTAGTGGTACCGATTACATTACCTGACTCATGAATAATATCAGAGCCGATCATTTCACCAGTTAGAATAAAGTCTAATAATAACTCACCAGTAGTGTTGTACACTTCAACTAAAAGGCTAGCACCTTTAGCATCTTTTAATGTTAATAAATCTTGGAAAGAAACCGGTGTTTTTACTCCATCTTTAACAAGGTAGAAAGAAAAATCTAATTGTAAAAGATTTTTAAGCTCATCTGTAATACTTAAAAGTTCCGAAATTTGTGCAGAAGATAATTCATCAACAATCTCGAATTCTTCAAAAGCTATCATTCTTTCAGATAAAGAAGCTAACTGATCTAAAAGTGCTGGGTCTTGTTCAATCACTTTCTCAATATGGTCATTAAGCTTTGTTAATTCAGCTTCAGTAATACCAAATTGTGCAAAGAATGCTTCAAGCTCACCAAGAATATCCTCATCGATCTCACCAAAATCTGTATCTAGGTAAATCATGTCTTCGACGTCATAGATGAATAAAAATGTTTCTTCGATTGTTTTTCCTTCTTCTAATTCACCATACTCTTTTAATAATGCCTCAAGTTCTTCTCTTGTCATTTCATAGTCAGTTAATAATTGATTTAATGATTCCGTTGTAACGCGTGGTCCTAATGTGTCACGTAATTCCTCTACATCTTCAAAATCGGCAATTGCTAAATCGAAAGATGCTAAGTATGTATTTAGCTCTTCACTTGTTAACGCGATTTCTTGTAAATAACTTTGAAGCTCATTAGCATTAACTGCCGCTTGTGCAGAAAAGCCTCCTCCGAAAAGAAGAAGTGTTGATAATAATGTTGCGATAATTACTTTCAAGTAAAAGTCCTCCTAATTGTTCAAATAATAAATAATTCCACAAAATTATACTATTATTGAACAATTAGCAATAGCGAAAAGTTTTGGTAAATAATACCGTGATTATATGACCATTTTTTTCATGCTCTAACCTTAGTTTAAAGTGATTGGGAATGTTTTCCTTTAATTTGAATCATTTGTCTATCTTGACTTCATTGAGTATGGAATGTAAACTACATATAACTTTATTTTGTTAGTATATTAGCGAACTAAAGTATTTGTGGGATAAGATACTGTTGGAACAAATGAAGCCATTATGTCTGGATTGGAGAAACTAAACTATCAATAAGTGCATATTTTAGTTTCTTCTTATTAGATGAAAATATAGGAAAAATAGGTTACGATTATTTTATCGGAATATTCTAAAAGAAGGTGATAGAGATGACGAAGCTTTTTATGTTTGAAAAACCATTAGGTATGAGAGATACATTGCCACTATTATATGGAGCGAAGAATAATGTTCGTAATAAGATGTTACAAGAAATTAATAGTTGGGGTTATCAAATGTTAGAAACACCTGCTCTTGAGTACTATGAAACAGTTGGTGCAGCATCGGCTATTCTTGATCAGCAATTGTTTAAGCTATTGGACCAACAAGGTCATACGCTTGTATTACGTCCAGATATGACTGCTCCGATTGCACGTGTAGCTGCTTCAAAATTGTTGAAAAGTCGAATTCCACTTCGTCTTGCATATTCAGCAAATGTGTATCGTGCACAACAAAGAGAAGGAGGACGTCCTGCAGAGTTCGAACAAATAGGTGTAGAGTGCATTGGGAATTCAACAGTGAGTGGAGATGCGGAATCAATCGCTTTACTCATTTCAACTTTGCAAGCTGTTGGTTTAACGGGTTTTAAAGTATCAATTGGTCATATTGGTTTTGTACAGCAACTCTTCTTACACATACTTGGCAACGAAGAGCGAGCAGAACAATGTCGTAAATATTTATTTGAGAAAAATTATGTTGGCTACCGCGAGCATGTAAAGTCATTACCATTATCTTCTATTGATAAACAACGTCTATTAGCGCTGCTTTCTTTAAGGGGGGCAGATGAAATCTTCCAACCTGGCAAAGATATTTTAGAGGATGAAAAAAGTATTCATGCTATCGAGCAGTTAGAGGTGCTGTGGAAACAGTTGCAAGAGTTCAATGTTCATTCTTATGTTAGCTTTGATTTAACGGCGGTGAGCCATATGAATTATTATACGGGCATTCTTTTTGAAGTATATGCAAATAATGTTGGTTTACCGATTGGGAACGGTGGCCGTTATGATAATTTGCTAGATAAATTTGGTTATCATGCTCCTGCTACTGGGTTCGCTATTATTATGGATCGGTTGTTAGAAGCACTTGGGGTAGTTGAAGAAAGCAATGAGATGACATGCGTTTTATATAGTAACGAACGTAGAATGGAAGCTATTAATTTAGCAAAAGAGTTACGTGTAAATGGTGAAGTGGTTGTGTTACAAGAAGTAACGGGTGTAACAGATTTAGATGCATTTACGAAAAGCTTTCAATCGGTGCAGTACATGATTGGTAGTCGGAAGGAGGAATTGTAATGAGGGATTCATTAACCATTGCAATGCCAAAAGGGCGAATTTTTGAAGAGGCAGTTGATTTACTGCGAGCAGCAAAATTTCAACTTCCTCCTGAATTCGATGATAATCGTAAATTAATTCTAGAGGTAGAAGAAGAAAATATCCGTTTTATTCTAGCAAAGCCAATGGATGTAGCAACATATGTAGAGCAAGGCGTCGCTGACATCGGTATTGCAGGTAAGGACGTTATGCTTGAAGAAGAACGTGATGTATATGAATTATTAGATTTGAAGATTAGTAGCTGTTATTTGGCAGTTGCAGGCTTGCCGAACACAAAACTAAGTGATGTGGCACCGAAAGTTGCGAGTAAATATCCGAATATTGCGTCAAGTTTCTTTCGTGAACAAGGTGAACAAGTAGAGATTATTAAGTTGAATGGTTCGATTGAACTTGCACCTTTAATTGGTTTAGCAGAGCGCATCGTGGATATTATATCGACTGGTCAAACGCTTAGAGAGAATGGTTTAGTTGAATACGAGAAGATCGCTGATGTAACATCTCGACTCATTGCTAACCCAGTATCTTATCGAATTAAAGAAAAGCGAATTACGGAATTAGTTGATCGCTTAGCGGAAGTGATCCAACACGAAGCTACACTTTAATGGAGAAATGAGGAATGACTGTGAAAATCGAGAAACGAACAGGAAACCTTTCATTGAAAAGGTCTGTGGACTCAGGGACATCTGAGCAAAGAGAAACAGTACAAACAATTATTGCTGCAGTTCGTGAACAAGGGGATACAGCTTTACGTCATTACACCCAAACATTCGATCGTGTAGAAATCGAACAATTCCTAGTAACACCAGAAGAAATTAAAATAGCATTAATTGAAGTTGATAACCACGTACTTGAGATTATGAAAGAGGCGGCAAATAATATTGCTCGTTTCCATGAAAAACAACGTCGCAATTCGTGGATTTCAACAGAAGAATCGGGAACGATGCTCGGACAAAAGATTACCCCGTTAGATTCTGTAGGATTATATGTTCCAGGCGGGACAGCTGCTTATCCTTCTTCCGTCTTCATGAATGTGTTGCCTGCAAAAGTAGCAGGTGTTAAACGAATTGTTATGGTGTGTCCACCGGGCAAAGATGGTAAGTTGCCATCTTCCGTATTGGCGGCGGCTTCGATTGCAGGCGTTACAGAAATATACAAAGTTGGTGGAGCACAAGCCATTGCAGCTCTTGCCTATGGTACTGGAAGCATTGAGCGCGTCGATAAAATAACAGGTCCTGGAAATATATATGTAGCACTCGCGAAACGTGAAGTGTTTGGAGATGTGGATATCGATATGATCGCTGGTCCAAGTGAAATTGCAGTACTTGCAGATGAAACAGCTAATGCCGCAGAAGTGGCAGCCGATCTGTTATCACAAGCTGAGCATGATGCTCGTGCTAGCAGTGTACTTGTTACAAATTCGATGAAGTTAGCGGAAGAAACAGTAAAGCAAGTAGAAAAGCAATTAGCAACATTGCCACGTCAAGAAATCGCTCGCCAATCAATTGAAAACTACGGAAAAATCATTGTGACTGAAACATTGGACGAAGCAATCGACGCTATTAATGAACTTGCACCGGAACATTTAGAGGTGTTAACACATGACCCAATGTCGATGCTAGGTAAAATCCGCCATGCGGGAGCGGTTTTTCTAGGACGTTATAGTTCTGAGCCAGTCGGTGATTATTTCGCGGGACCAAATCATGTCTTGCCGACGAATGGGACGGCTCGATTTTCAAGTCCTTTAAATGTAGAGGATTTCCAAAAGAAATCAAGCATCATTATGTATAGTCAAGCAGACTTTGAACGTAATGCGGAGAAGATAGCTGCTTTTGCAAGATTAGAAGGTTTAGAAGCACATGCTCGTGCTATTGATATCAGAATCAAATAAGGATTAGGGAGGGAATGTTGTATGGTGCGTAAAGGATCAGTACATCGTAAAACAGGTGAGACAGAAATAAAATTAGCGTATGAAATTGATGGAGAAGGAAAATCGAATCTTGATACAGGAGTTCCGTTTATGAATCATATGCTTGATTTGTTTGCGAAACACGGTCATTTTAATTTAGAGGTCAATGCCAAGGGAGATATTGATGTTGATGATCATCATACAACAGAAGATATCGGCATTTGTCTTGGTCAAGCCATCGTTCAAGCATTAGGCGATAAGCAAGGTATAAAGCGATATGGAAATGCTTTTGTACCAATGGATGAAACGCTTGCTCAAGTCGTTATTGATTTAAGCAATCGACCTCACCTCGAATTTCGAGCTGAGTTACCTGCGCAGAAAGTAGGGACATTTGATACAGAGCTTGTTCATGAGTTTCTTTGGAAGTTAGCACTAGAAGCAAGAATGAATTTACATGTTATCGTACATTACGGTCACAATACCCACCATATTATTGAAGCAATTTTTAAAGCGATGGCTCGCGCATTAGATGAAGCAACAATGATTGATAGCCGTGTAAAAGGTGTTCCTTCATCGAAAGGAATGTTATAGATGATTGGTATTGTTGATTATGGAATGGGCAACCTGTTTAGCGTTAGTAAAGCACTTGAACGATTAGGGGTAAAGTATTTTATTTCAGATCAAGTAGCGGATCTAGAACAAGCTAATGGCATCATCCTACCTGGTGTTGGGGCATTTAAGGATGCGATCGTTCTACTGCAAAATAAAGGATTAGATCAATTTCTTAAGTCGTACGCCAATAATGGAGGCTACTTATTGGGTATTTGTTTGGGCATGCAGCTTTTATTTGATGAAAGTGATGAGAATGGCTATAGCAAGGGCTTGTCATTATTACCTGGAAAAATCGTTCGATTTAGTGGTTCATCATCGGATGGTGAAACGTACAAGGTACCTCATATGGGATGGAATAAGCTGAAGTTTAATCGTGAAGATGCAATTCTAAAAGATTGTGTTGAAGATTACGTATACTTTGTTCATTCTTATTACTTACAAAGTGATAATACTGAAGTAAACATTGCGACTACGGAATATTACGAAACAGTTCCAGCCATTGTTGGGAAAAGTAACGTAATCGGTATGCAATTTCATCCAGAGAAGAGCGGCGAGTTAGGTATGCATTTATTGAGAAACTTTTTGCAACTTGTAGAAGAGAAGGTGAAAGCATGAGTACATTTACAATTTATCCGGCAATTGATATGCGGGGTGGTAAATGCGTTCGTTTATATAAAGGGGATTATAATCAAGAAACGGTATATGGTGATAGCCCGTATGAGATGGCGAAAAGCTTTGTTGAGCAAGGGGCTGAATGGATTCACATGGTTGATTTGGACGGAGCAAAAGAAGGGCGAGGCGTAAACCATGAGCATGTAATCAAAGTTGCAAAAGAGTTGCAGGTGAACGTGCAAATTGGTGGTGGAATCCGAACAGAAGAAGATATTGTATATTATTTAGAAAATGGTGTGAAAAGAGTCATTCTTGGTAGTGTAGCAGTGTCTAATGTTGAATTTGCGAAAGAAATGTTAAAGAAATACGGTTCAGCCATTGCAATTGGACTTGATGCGAAAGATGGTATAGTTGCGACACATGGTTGGTTGGAAACGTCGAAGGTTACAGCTATTGAACTCGGTAAGACGCTTGCTGAAGCGGGAGCTGAAGTGTTTATCTTCACCGATATTGCTACAGATGGTACGCTTGCGGGTCCAAACATCGCAGCAACAGAATTGTTAGCGAAAGAAACAGGCAAAAGTGTCATTGCCTCAGGAGGTATTAGTAGTTTAGAAGATATTACTGATTTATCTAAACTATTTGCTTCTGGTGTCTCGGGTTCCATTGTTGGCAAAGCGATATATAGCAATCGTTTCACCGTTGCAGAAGCACTTGCTTGTGTGAAAGCATAACGAAGATAAAGGAGGGGTATCGGTGATTACAAAACGTATTATTCCTTGTTTGGATGTGAAAGAAGGACGTGTGGTAAAAGGTATACAGTTTGTGAGTCTTCGCGATGCTGGTGATCCGGTGGAACTGGCGAAGTTTTATGATAAAGAAGGTGCGGATGAACTTGTTTTCCTTGATATTTCTGCTTCGCATGAAGGAAGAAAAACGATGGTTCAAGTTGTTCAAGATGTAGCATCTCAGCTAGCGATTCCTTTCACAGTTGGTGGAGGAATTAATAGTTTGGAAGATATGAAGCGAATCTTGCGTGCAGGTGCAGATAAAGTCTCTTTAAATACGGCTGCAGTGGAGAATCCAAGCTTAATTAATGAAGGTAGCCAATATTTTGGAACACAATGTATCGTTGTTGCAATTGATGCGAAGTATGATGACAGCACAGGTTCATGGAAAGTGTACACACACGGAGGCAGACGTGAAACAGAATGGGCCGTAATTGAATGGGCGAAAGAAGCTGTAGTCCGTGGTGCGGGTGAAATTTTATTAACGAGCATGAATTGTGATGGTGAAAAATCCGGATTTGATTTAGCTTTAACGAAAGCTGTTAGTAGTGCTGTAACGGTCCCTGTCATTGCATCGGGTGGTGCAGGTAATGCAGAGCATTTTAAAGAGGCATTTAATGAGGGAAAAGCGGATGCGGCATTAGCTGCTTCTATATTTCATTACAAAGAAACATCCGTCAAAGAAGTCAAAGCGTATTTACAACGAGAAGGAGTGAATGTTCGATGAATGTTACACAATTGAAATTTGATTCGAATGGTTTAATTCCAGCAGTCGTTCAAGATGCTGATACGAAAGAAGTGCTAACGCTAGCTTATATGAATGAGGAATCACTACAAAAATCAATTGAATCAGGTGAAACATGGTTTTATAGTCGTTCTCGTTGTGAGCTTTGGCATAAAGGAGCAACAAGTGGGAACACACAACAAATTACTTCTATCTCCTATGATTGCGATCAAGATGCGCTTGTGGTACTTGTTAAGCCGAATGGACCTGCATGTCATACAGGAGCTACATCATGCTTCACAGGTGTTCTATATGAAGCTGAGCCAAGCGTAATGAATAAGAAAGCGGATATAGCGTTTTTATATGAGCTTGAAGAGCTTATTAGCCAAAGAGAGAAAGAGCGTCCCGAGGAATCATACACTACATACTTATTTGAAAAAGGTGTAGATAAAATCCTGAAGAAGGTCGGAGAGGAAGCAGCGGAAGTGATTATTGCTGCGAAGAATCGTGACCATGATGAATTACAATGGGAAAGCGCGGATTTACTTTTTCACTTATTAGTTTTATTGAAAGAGCAAAACTTGCCATTATCCGATGTTATTTCTGCATTAAAAGAAAGACATAATAAATAAAAGAAACGAAAAGCTAATGCGGTAGAA
>NZ_JBALMO010000051.1:9971-10519 GCF_036963345.1 Bacillus sp. JJ722 | reverse complement strand
TTTATCATTTTCCGACAGAAGACTCCTTCCTCAATGGTGTGAAGGGCGTAGCCCAACAATAGGTGGGAGATGAATGTCGGTTAGGCGTTAGCCAAAAGTTTCTTTTGAACGATTAACGCACTCATTATATAATTAGTATAGGATAATATTACCAGGTGAGATATTTTTGTTTTCTGACTACTGGTGGTTCTCCTATCAACGTAGTTAAGAAATAGATTGAAGATCAAGGCTTGAAGTGAGGTGAAAGTCAATGCTAGTCAACAAAGCATATAAGTTTCGGATCTATCCAAACAAAAAACAAGAAATCCTAATTGCGAAAACAATCGGTTGTTCACGTTTTGTATTCAATTACTTTTTGGCACAATGGATGGATATGTACAAAGACACAGACAAAGGATTAACTTACAGCGCTTGTTCCTCCCAACTAACACAACTAAAGAAAGAGTTGGTTTGGTTACAAGAAGTTGACAGTATTGCTATTCAATCGTCACTTAAAAACCTGGCTGATTCCTATACTCGATTCTTCAAAAAACAAAATAAAGCTCCAC
>NZ_JBALMO010000051.1:0-9960 GCF_036963345.1 Bacillus sp. JJ722 | reverse complement strand
GTCTTACACAACCAAGCACGAAAATCTCAACTTACATCATCAAAAACCACGATATTGTAGGTATTGAGGATTTGCAAGTATCAAATATGATGAAAAACCACAAGTTAGCCAAAGCGATTGGCGAAGTGTCTTGGTCGCATCTTAGAACCATGCTTGAATACAAAGCGAAATGGTATGGCAAAGAAGTAGTTGCGGTGTCTAAAACCTTTGCGAGTTCTCAGCTATGTTCGTGCTGTGGCTTTCAAAACAAAGACGTTAAAAATCTAAACCTTCGTAAGTGGGAATGCCCTTCTTATGGCACACATCATGACAGGGATATTAACGCAGGACAAAATCTTAAAAATGAAGCGATAAGACTTCTAACCGTAGGGACTACGGGGATCGCCTAATTCATTAGAAACCGTTACGTTTCTTTACTTAGGAATCCCCACTTCAACGAAAGTGATTTTCTTTCGTAAGTGGTGGGTAGTTCAATGCTGTTTGTATGGTAATATCGTGCATATATACGCTTTTTCCGGAGGGATCGCTTTGAATATAGAAAATTTGAAAATGTTTTGCTTAGTAGTCGATGAGGGAAGTATTAGTCAGGCAGCGAGATTAAGCTTTGTATCGCAGCCAGCTGTAACTAGACAAATTCATCAATTAGAGAATTATTATGGAACTTTGCTATTTGAACGAACGGATGGAAAATTAAAAATCACGGAAACAGGAAGAATGCTTTATCCGTTTGCTAAAGCAATAACTCATGATTTCACTCGTTCTAAAGAAGTTATTCAGCAGGCGACTGGAGAATATAATGAAAATCTTAGAATAGGGGCGTCTTTAACAATTGGAGAATATTTATTACCTAGCATATTAGGGAGTTTTAAGAAGCAGGTTCCAAATGTGAAAGTAATGTTAACTATTAAAAACACACCAAGTATTTTGGAAGATTTAACGAATGATGTGATAGATTTGGCTTTTGTCGAGGGAATTGTTGAAGATAAGCAGCTCATTGTTGAGAAGTTTGCCGAAGATGAATTAGTGCTAGTTTATTCAAATGATCACCCGTGGCATGACAGACAGAAAATACATATTGAAGAGTTAGCGAATGAGCGAATGATTTGGCGAGAATCCATTTCGGGGATGCGGCTAATCGTCGAATCAACTTTAAAAGAACATGGCGTGTTAGACAAAATCGAGAACTATATGGAAATTGGCAGCATACAAGCAATTAAAAGTGCTGTAGAAGCAGGTCTTGGAATTAGTATTCTTCCTAGATTAACGGTTGCTAGGGAATTAGAGCAAGGATTCTTAAAGGAAATAAAAATCGAAGGGATAGTTATGAAACGGAGCTTATGGCTCGTAAAAAAACCGCAAAGATTTAAGAGGACTAGTATTAATAGCTTTATAGATTTTATCAATCAATAACTGTGATTATAGTAGTAGAGATATACCTCTTATTGTATGAATATTTAGAGTAATATGGTTTTTAAATAGAAAAATAAGTTAATTTTATATACAATAGATTTAGTACAAAAATTACCAAAAGAAGGAGGGGGATAAGAATGAAAAAAAGTAAAGACAAAGATAGAAAGAAAAAATCACATATTCCATTTCGTTTAAATATCCTTTTCTTTGTTGTGTTCTTATTATTTTCTACATTAATATTACGACTTGGTATTGTGCAAATTGTGAATGGAGAAGATGCTCGTCGTAAGTTAGAGCGTACGGAAGAAGTAACAGTAAATAAGCCAGTTCCTCGCGGGAAAATCTATGATTCTACCGGCAAAACCATCGTAGATAATGCAGCTGTTAATGCTATTACCTATACGAGAACTCAGGAGACGAAGACTAGTGAAATGTTAGATGTAGCTGAAAAGCTAGCGAAGTTAATTAATAAAGATGACAGTAAAATTACGGTTCGTGATAAGCAAGATTTTTGGATACTAATGAACCCTAAGGAAGCTGCGAAAAAAATAACTAAAGAAGATAAAAAATTATTAAGTGAAGAAAAGATAGATGATAAAGAAATATATAGGAGACAATTGAATCGTATTACAGAAAAGGAATACAATTCTTTGACAAAAGAACAGCTTGAAGTTCTGGCTATCTATCGTGAAATGGCAAGCGCTAAAGCGCTAACTCCTCAAATTATTAAAACCGAGAAAGTGAAAGGCTCGAAAGTAATTGAAATGGTCACAGAAAACGAAGTAGCAATTATAAGTGAATATCTCGAATCGTTGCCTGGCGTTGATGTAATAACGGATTGGAAGCGAAATTATTTATTCGAAGATACGTTAAGATCAGTAATAGGTAAGGTATCTAAGGACGGTCTTCCACTTGAAAAAATAGATTATTATTTAACAAGGGACTATAACCGTAATGATCGCGTGGGAGAAAGTTATATTGAAATGGCTTATGAAGATGTTCTTCATGGTCAGAAAGAAAAAGTGAAAAATATTACGGATAAGACTGGTAAAGTAATAGAAACTGTAACTGTATCTGAAGGACAACGTGGTAAAGATTTAATTTTAACAATTGATATGAATTTACAGCGTGCAGTGGAAAAAATTATCGAAGATGAACTACGCGAAAAAAAATCATTTGGTGGTACATATTTATTAGATCGCGCCTTTGTAGTATTGATGAATCCAAATACAGGAGACATATTAACAATGGCAGGTAAACAATATGCGCGTGATGAGGAAACAGGCAACATGGAAATGAATGACTTTGCTCTTGGGAACATAACTACTTCTTATGGTATGGGATCGGCAGTTAAAGGAGCTACTGTTTTAGCTGGTTTGCAATCAAAAGCGATAAATCTCTCTTCTGGATTTACTGATAGTAGATTACATATTAAAGGTACCCCTTCTAAAGGTTCGTGGAAAGATTTAGGATACGTTGGTATTGAAACAGCTTTACAAAGATCTTCTAACGTTTTTATGTTTCACACTGCTATTAATATGGGCAATGGTTTCTATCAAAGAGGTATGCCATTAAAAACCGATATAGATGCATTAGATAAGCTGCGTTTCTATTTCAATCAGTTTGGTTTGGGCGTACGTACAGGAATTGATTTACCAAATGAAATGGTCGGGTTTAAAGGCCCTGAAACGAATTCAGGTAAACTACTCGACTTATCGATTGGACAATATGATACGTATACACCGATGCAATTAGTACAATATGTGTCGACTATAGCGAATGGTGGTAAACGTATGCAGCCTCATATTGTGAAGGAAATACGCGAACCATCTGATGATCCAAATGAATTAGGGCCTATTGTTAAAGAAATATCACCAAAAGTTTTAAATACTATTAGTATGAAACAATCATATATTAAAAAAGTTCAAAAAGGTTTCAGGTTAGTTATGCAATCGAGTTTAGGAACGGCACCGGATTATGCGAATGTTAGTTATAATCCCGCTGGCAAAACGGGGACCGCAGAATCTTACTATGACGGTCCGCTTCGAAAGAATTATGATGAACCTATTCAAACTACCAATATTACGTTAGTAGGTTATGCCCCATATGACAATCCAGAAGTAGCAATGGCTGTTGTTGTACCGTGGGCTTATCAAGGAAAACCACATCAAATGAGTAGAGAAGTCGGTAAAAAAGTACTTGATACTTACTTTGCAATGAAGAAAAGTGGAGCTAATACTTCAAATGCACCAATTGAATAAGAATAAAATTGTATAAATGAAGAGGCTAACCGACTTGTAAAGGAGGGTAGCCTCTTTGTTTATCTATATATTCACTTGTATTCTAAACACTTTAACTTATAATATATACCCCTATCTTCACACCGTTATGCCCGTTTACAAATCTATAACATTGCTTTACATTTCCTTAACAACGCGTTTAAACGTCTTTAATACTTCTAGCGTATTCTTATTGTTGTAAGGTAATTATAACTGATCCCTTAGGAGGAATTTGAGAAATGAAAGGTTTTAAGTATTTGGCATTAGCAGCTACAATGACTGGAGCACTTGCTTTAGCAGGTTGTGGATCATCTGACGCAAAAAGTGAAGATGCATCAAATGGCAATAGTTCGTTAAAAGGCGACGTTGCAGTTGATGGCTCATCAACTGTATTTCCAATTATGGAAGCTGTATCTGAAGAATACATGTTAGAACAACCTAATGTGAAAGTATCTGTTGGTTCCTCTGGAACAGGTGGAGGCTTTAAGAAGCTAATCGCTGGAGACACGGATATGAGTAACGCTTCTCGTCCTATTAAAGATGAAGAGAAACAACAACTAGAAGATAAGAAAGTTGATTATACTGAATTTGAATTAGCTTACGACGGATTATCAATCGTTGTAAATAAAGATAACACTTGGGTTGACTCTTTAACTGTAGATGAACTTAAGAAGTTATGGGTAAACGATGGTAAGAAGAAATTATGGTCTGATATCCGCCCAGAATGGCCGAAAGAAGAAATCAAGTTCTACTCACCAGGTACTGACTCTGGAACTTATGACTATTTCAATGAAGTAATCTTAGAAGAGCAACCAATCGTTAAAGATGTAACACTATCTGAAGATGATAACGTACTTGTAACTGGTGTAAGTGGTGATAAAAACGCAATCGGATTCTTTGGATTCGCTTATTATATTGAAAATAAAGATAAATTAAAAGTTGTTCCTATTGATTCTGGTAACGGCGCAGTAGAACCAACTCATGAAACGATTAAAGATGGAACGTATACTCCATTATCACGTCCGCTTTATGCATATGTGAAAAATGATTCAGTAAAAGAAAAAGAGCAAGTTAAAGATTTTGTGAAGTTTACACTTGAGAATGCTGGCGAAATGGCTGAAGAAGTAGGTTATGTGAAAATGCCAGATGAAAAATATGATGAAGCATTAAAAGAATTAGAATCTATTAAATAATGCATGGTAAATAAGTTATTAGTAAGTTGAGAAGCAAAGTGAATGCTTCCCAACTTACTATGCTCTTGGAGGTAAGGGGGTCTCATTATGGCAACAAGCAATACAGGAAAATTATCAGTGGGTCAAATGATTGAAGAAAAAAAGAAAGCTAAGAAGAAATTTAACTTTGAAAAACTAGTCCCTTCATTATTATTGTTTACAGCGATTATTTCTGTATTAACAACAATAGGTATTGTTTTCACACTTGTATTTGAAACTGTCGAGTTCTTTTCGAGAGTACCTTTTTCAGATTTTATAACAGACACAGAATGGTATCCGTTCTCAGCAACTGAAGCGAGCTTTGGAATTATGCCATTGATCGCAGGTACTTTAAAGGTTACTGGAATTGCCACGATTGTTGCTGTGCCAATTGGGTTAGCAACAGCCATATTCTTGAGTGAATATGCCAGTGAAAAAACACGTAAATTTATTAAGCCGATATTAGAAGTATTAGCGGGGATTCCAACAATTGTTTATGGTTTCTTTGCTTTAACATTTGTAACTCCAATCTTGAGAGAAATATTTCCTTCATTAGAAATTTTCAATGCACTAAGTCCAGGTATTGTAATCGGTATTATGATTACACCGATGATTGCATCGCTCTCGGAAGATGCTATGTCATCAGTACCAAACAGCATTCGTGAAGGAGCATATGCGTTAGGTGCTACGAAACTTGAAACGACATTTAAGGTTATTTTACCAGCTGCGATTTCAGGGATTATGGCTTCAATCGTATTAGCATTATCGAGAGCAATTGGGGAGACGATGATTGTATCTGTAGCAGGTGGAGCTACGCCAAATTTAAGCTTCGATGTAACATCATCTATCCAAACAATGACATCTTACATCGTACAAGTAAGCACAGGAGACGCTGGATACGGAACTACAATTTATTACAGCATTTACGCCGTTGGTATGACGTTATTCCTATTCACCTTAGCTATGAATCTATTAGCTCAATACATCTCTCGTAAGTTTAGGGAGGAATACTAATGAACTTAATCAATAAGGATCATGTATTGAAGAAAATGACGAGTCGACTTTGGATTAACTCAATATGTAAAGGCTTATTCTTTGCTGCTACATTGTTTGGTTTAGTAGTACTTACCATTTTACTATATCGGATATTCACTCAAGGAATTGGGAACTTAGATGTAGAATTCTTTCAAAACTTCGCATCAAGAAAAGCTGAGGATGCAGGTATTAAAGCTGCTCTAATTGGTACAATATGGTTGATGGCGGTTGTAGCGCCTATCTCGATTACACTAGGTGTTGGAACAGCAATTTATTTAGAAGAGTATGCTAAGAAGAATAAATTCACATCATTTATTAAAATTAACATTTCGAATTTAGCGGGTGTACCGTCTATTGTATTTGGTTTACTGGGTTTAACAATATTCGTTCGTGCGCTAGCATTAGGAAATTCAGTATTAGCTGCGGGATTAACGATGAGTTTGCTAGTCTTGCCTGTTATTATCGTAGCCGCACAAGAAGCTATTCGATCTGTTCCGAAAGAGCTTCGAGAAGCTTCTTACGGTATGGGAGCAACAAAGTGGCAAACGATCGTACGTGTTGTATTACCAGCTGCACTTCCAGGGATTGCAACGGGAGCAATCTTAGCTTTATCTCGTGCTATTGGTGAAACAGCACCACTAATTGTTGTAGGAATACCGATGTTTATCGCGTTCTTACCAAAAACAGTATTTGATACATTTACTGTCTTACCGATGCAAATTTATAACTGGACTTCAAGGCCACAAGAAGAATTTCAATTTGTAGCAGCAGCGGGAATTATTGTATTGCTTGCATTATTGATTCTTATGAATTCTGTAGCGGTCTTTATCCGAAATAAATTCCAACGACGTTTTTAATTGAACGGATTATTAGACAAATTGTTAAGGAGGATGTAATATATGAGTACTGTTCTTGAGAAGGAAATCAACGTAGTGCAACCGAATAAATCAGTTGAGACAGAGCCGGTAGCAAAGCATAAAGTTTATGAAACAAAACAATTAAACTTATGGTATGGGGAAAAACATGCCTTAAAGAATATTGATCTTGATATTTATGAGAATGAAGTGACTGCGATTATCGGGCCTTCTGGTTGCGGTAAATCAACATATATTAAAACACTAAATCGTATGATTGAAATGATACCTGTTGTAAAAACATCAGGGGAAATTAAATATCGAGGACGAAACATTTTAGACCGATCTTACAAAGTGGAAGAGCTTCGTACAAAAGTAGGGATGGTATTCCAAAAGCCGAATCCATTTCCTAAATCCATCTTTGAAAATGTAGTATACGGACCTAAAATTCATGGAATTCGTGATAAGAAAATCTTGAAAGAAATTGCTGAGAAGAGCTTGCGTCAAGCTGCACTTTGGGACGAAGTAAAAGATCGTTTACATGAAAATGCGTACGGTTTATCAGGCGGACAACAACAGCGTCTATGTATTGCAAGATGTCTTGCAATCGAGCCTGATGTAATTCTAATGGATGAGCCAACATCTGCATTAGATCCTATTTCTACACTGAAAGTAGAAGAGCTCGTACAAGAATTAAAGAAAGATTTCAGCATTATCATCGTTACACATAACATGCAACAAGCAGCACGTATTTCAGATAAAACAGCTTTTTTCTTAAATGGTGAAGTAATTGAATATAGTGATACAAATACTATATTCTCTAACCCAACAGATAAAAGAACAGAAGATTATATTACAGGACGTTTTGGATAAAGGAGACCATGTTGATGATTGTACGTGAAAAGTTTGAAGATGAATTAAATGAGTTAAGTGATAAATTAGTAGCGCTTGCTACGTTTGCTGAACAAGCTTTAAACAAAGCATTTACAGCATTCGAAACACAAGATAATGAGTTAGCTCTTCGTGTCTTAGAAGAAGATGAACAAGCGAATTTGCTAGAAGAAGAAATAAATGATTTTGCTCTATTATTAATTGCTAAGCAACAACCAGTTGCAATTGATTTACGAAGAATAATTGTTGGTATTAAGATTGCAGCAGATGTTGAACGAATGGCAGATTACGGTGTAAATATTGCGAAGGCATCTATTCGATTAGGTAAGGATCACCCTAATACTGGTATAGATGAACTAAAGAAGATGCATCAAATTATGATTGAAATGTTAAATCAATCGATTAAAGCGTATGCTGATGAAGATGTCCAAATAGCGAAGAAAATCGCTAAGATGGATGATGAAGTAGATTATTTGTATGGACAATGTATGAAAGCTTTATTAAGAGAATTCGGAGATAATTTCCAACAAGTATCACAATTAGCCTTCATAGCACGTCATATTGAAAGGTCAGCAGATCATGCTACAAATATCGCAGAAAACATTTATTATTTAGTACGAGGAAGACATTTAGATTTAAATAAATAATTGGAACTCCCCATAAACGGTTGCAAAAACCCCTTACGTTTATGGGGATTTTTTATTGTTTATGAATTTATATAATTATTGATTGTTGATTACTTTAAATAGAGTGAATACACGTCCAGCTCCGAGAACCCAACGCCTAGTGAACTTCACACTTCTTCTTACGATAAGTCAACGTGGAAATGCGGAATCGGCCCGTCAAGCCCCGAAGTCATAAGTCGAATCACACAGGAAATCCTGATTTCTGAAGTGATTTGGCTTATGACTCGAGGGGCTGGCCGATGAAGCTAGTCAATCGAATCCTTCGTGTTTCCTTTATCTCGTACGAAGTGCGTAAGTCTCATACGGCGTTAAACGGGCGCTCTGCGCTTTTAATCTTTAGGCAAATCCCATGAGGTCCTTTACACGTATAACATTTTCTTTAGATGTTAACATTTCAAGCAATAAAAAGGCGACATCAAATGCAGTTCCTGGATTCGATGAAGTGATAATATGATTGTCTCGAACAATTCGCTCATTTTGTACGTTTGTGCAGAAACTTTTTAACTGTTCTTTTCTTTTACTCGTTTGATGATCATATGTTGTTGCTTTTCTCTCTTTAAGAATCCCGCTTTTTCCAAGACTTAATGATGCAACGCAAATGCTAGCAATTGGTTTTTGATTTTCATCAAAATGCCGTATGACGTTTAAAAATGGCTCACTAAATGCATCTTTATAAAATCCAGCCTCTTCAAAACCTCCTGGAATAGCTAGCGCATCGAATTCATCTAGATGAATATTATCTATTGTTTTCTCTGGAATGACTGTAAAATTCCATGTGCAAGTTAGCTTGTCTCGGAGACCAACTGTTACAACCTCTGTCTCTCCATTCCCTTCCCATTTGTTCCAACCTAATACATCTGTAAAGACACTTGCCTCAACTGCTTCAAAGCCATCAGCTAATAGTAATAATACTTTTTTCATTACAAAAACCTCCTTCGATGATTTCATTTTAAGAGATTAATCGGTTACTTTACATAAGTTTAAAAAAGATATTTAGTTATTTTTATTTAAATTATAAGGAATTTAGAGTATTCTATTTTATAAAAAAAGGTGATGGTAAAGTTGGATATTGTAGATCAAAAAATAGTGAAAGAATTACAGATAAATGCCAAAATATCTATGAAAGAACTGGCTGAAGTCGTACATCTATCTTCTCCGGCAGTTATAGAGCGTGTACGAAAGCTTGAAGAGCAACAAATTATTGAGGGTTATCATGCACATGTTGCATTGAAAAAAATGAATCGTCCAATCTGCGCTATCATCTTATTTAAGTCAACAGATTGTAAAGCATTAGCGAATTTTTGTCATAAGCATCCAGATGTACTTGAGTGTTACCGAGTAGCTGGAGAAATCAGCTATATTGTAAAAATAGCTACACATTCTGTTGAAAGTTTAGAACAGTTTATCGATACATCCATGCAATATGGGACACCTTCAACGAATATTGTATTATCTTCTCAGGAAAAAAAGATGATCGAGCCTTTTGTAGAAAAGTAAGAATCGCTTATCAGCTTTTCGTGTTTCCTTTATCTCAGTTGAAGGGTGAAAGAAGATACGGAGCTAACCGTGCGATTGCACTTTTATCCCGTTCTAA